>NZ_JAVGJT010000018.1:0-191974 GCF_040948865.1 Pseudoxanthomonas sp. UTMC 1351
AGTCGCGACCGGAAACATCAACGTCGCGACTCACATCGCTCCCACAAGGACGCTATGCCGATGCTGCTGCCATGACGAGTTGAGCGGCCACATAGGGTCTCGGCTCTACGTGAAGCACACTACTGTGCGCCTCGCGATAACACCGAGTCGATAGCAATGAGGCCGTCGCAACGGCAGGCGATAACAAACAACTGCGTTTCGGCCGCCCTCCGTAGAGCGGAGCTTGCTCCGCTGCTCTAAACAAAGAGCAGCCGAGCAAGCTCGGCTCTACAAAGGCGCGGATCAATTCTTTGTGGGAGCGACGTGAGTCGCGACCGGAAACATCAACGTCGCGACTCACATCGCTCCCACAAGGATGCTATGCCGATGCTGCTGCCATGACGAGTTGACCGGCCATATCGGATCTCGGCTCTACGCGGAGCACACTAATTCGCCGGCGTGATCTTCAACAACTTGCCATCCGCCGCATCGACCAACACGTAAAGCGCACCATCCGGCCCCTGTCGCACATCGCGTATGCGCTGCTGGCGCTGCCCCAGCAGGCGCTCTTCATGAACGATCCTGTCGCCGTCCAGCTCCAGTCGAATCAACTCACTGGGTGCAAGCGCGCCGAGGAACAGATTCCCCTGCCATTGCGGGAACAGTTCACCGGTATAGAACACCATCCCACTCAGCGCGGGCGACTTGGCCCAGACGTGGTGTGGCGGAATCATGCCTGGTGCGGTGTTACCTACGGAACCCGGTACCGGCTTGCCGCTGTAGTCGATGCCATGGGTCACCACCGGCCAGCCATAGTTGGAGCCGGGCTGCGGCAGGTTCAACTCATCGCCTCCCATGGGGCCGTGCTCGCTGGTCCATAACTGGCCAGTCTGCGGATGCAATGCGGCGCCCTGCATATTGCGGTGGCCGTAGGACCAGATTTCCGGGCGGGCGCCTTCGCGGCCAACAAACGGATTGTCCTGCGGGATTCCGCCATCGGGCAGTATCCGCACCAGCTTGCCCGGCAACTTGTCCAGTTCCTGCGCGGCCGCGGCGGCCACGCGATTGTCGCCCTGGGTGACGAACAGATGGCCGCTGCCGTCGAACACCAGCCGCGAACCGACGTGCGTGCCATGGGACAGTTTGGGTTCCTGGCGATAGATCACTTCCACGTCTTGCAATGCATCGCCCTGCAGGCGTCCACGCACGACGGCGGTGCCAGCCTTGTTGCCGCGGAAGTTAGGTTCGGCGAACGACAGGTAGACCCAGGGATCCTTGTTGAAATCCGGTGGCAGCGTGACATCCAGCAGGCCGGCTTGACCATCGACGAAGATATTCGGAAATCCACTGATCGGCGCCGAAACCTCGCCATTAGCGCCAATGCGGCGCAGGCGGCCCGGGCGTTCGGTCACCAGCATTCCGCCATCAGGGAGGAAAGCCAGCCCCCAGGGATGGGCCAGGCCGGTGACGAGCTCGGTGACGGTGTAATCGCCTTTTTCCGAGGCATAGGTTTCCGGTGCCATATCCCGCACCGCCTGTGGCGCGACGACAGGCGCCGACGCCGATTCGCCACCCCGGCAAGCCGAAAGTCCCAGCAGAACAACGATAGTCAGACGCCGCATGACCCGATCCCCACATGCATGCCTTGTTGGCGCGGATGTTAGCACCGCCATGGGACCTGCCAGGGCACTGCCGCTGCGATATCGCGCAGCCGCGCGGCTTTGGCTGCGGACCGCCATCTAGCACCCCGACCCGTGTCGCCGCTGGCCGGAACGTGCCCCAAGCTGCGTTTCTGAAGACTAGTAAGGGCAGAAAATTCCAGGGGACTCCCATGCAGCAACGGCGGCAAATCAAGAAATTCATTCTCGAAAATTTCCTGTTCTCGGACGACGAATCCGCCATTGACGATCAGGTTTCGCTGATTCGCGAGGGCATCATCGATTCCACCGGTATCCATGAGCTGATCTTCTTCCTGGAAGACGAGTTCAAGCTCAGCATCGTGCCCGATGAAATGGTGCCGGCGAATTTCGATTCGATCCAGACGGTCGACGAGTTCGTCAGCCGCAAACTCGCTAGCTGACGCTGGAATCCGCGTGAGCAGCTTGCCTGAGCGTGCTTTGACGGAGCGTGCTTTGCTGGAGCATGTAGCCCGCATCGCGCGGGAAACTCCCGACCGCATCGCGATGGTCGATGGCGAACGACGCATCGACTTTGCGCAGCTGTGGGCGTACGCGCAAGGATTCGCTACGCATCTGCGTGAGCAAGGTCTGCAAGCGGGCGACCGCGTTGCCATCCTGCTGCCTAACCGCATCGAAGCCGCGGTGGCCTGCTACGGCACCTGGCTGGCCGGTGGCGTTGCGGTGCCGCTGAACGTGCAGGCACGTGCGCGCGATTTTCTGCCGTGGTTACGTCATTGCGATGCCCGCCACGTGGTGTACGAACAAGGACACCGCGACGCGGAACTTGCATTGGAACAATTGGGCAGCTCACCCGCCATTACGGCCGTTGCCGATGCGAAGCCGCTTTGCCCTTCGTACAACGGCGCTGCGGAACCGCCGCGGATCGATCCGTCTGCGGCTGCCCTGATCCTCTACACCTCTGGCACCACCGGCGCGCCGAAAGGTGTAGCACTCAGCCATGCCAATCTGCTGGCCAATGCAGAAGCCGTGGTCGCGTATCTTGGTTTGAAAGCGGATGATCGCGTGCTGAGCGTACTGCCGTTCTATTACGCGTATGGCGCATCGGTATTGCATACCCATTTGATGAGCGGTGCCTGCGTGGTGCTGGCGCCGAACCTGTTATTTCCGCATCTGGTATTGGAAGCTTTGGGCCGCGAACGCGTCACCGGATTTTCCGGCGTTCCTTCAACCTACGCGCTGCTGTTGGAACATGTCGCACTAGGCGACTACAACCTGTCTTCATTGCGTTATCTGACCCAGGCCGGCGGCGCGATGTCGCCCGCGCTGACGCAGAAGCTGCGCGCCGCGCTGCCGAAGCCGCGCCTGTTCGTCATGTATGGACAGACCGAAGCCACCTCGCGGATCAGCTGGCTTCCGCCCGAGCGACTGGATGAAAAGCTGGGCTCGGTAGGCATACCGGTGCAAGGCGTTTCCTGGAAGATCCAGTGCGAAGACGGCAGCGACGCAGCGCCGGGCCACGACGGCGAAGTCTGGGTCCGCGGCCCGAACGTGATGCTGGGCTATTGGAACAATCCCGAAGCGACTGCCGCCGTGCTGCGTGATGGCTGGCTGCACACCGGCGATATCGGCCGCCTGGATGCGGACGGATACCTGTTTCTGCACGGCCGACGCAACGACATGATCAAGACCGGCGCACATCGCGTGCATCCCACCGACGTGGAAGAGGTCATCGCCGAGATGCCTTTTATCCGCGAAGTGGCGGTGGTAGGCGTGGACGATGCCGTTCTTGGCCAGCTGATCAAGGCGTTCGTGGTGGCCGATGACATTCCGCCGCGCGCCGAAGACCGCATCAAGGCGCACTGCCGTGCGCGCCTGGCGCCTTACAAGATTCCCCGCCTCATCGCCTTCGTCGACGCCCTGCCCCGTACCGCATCGGGCAAGGTCAGACGCGTCCAATTGATGGAACCAGAGACCACACCATGACCGTACTTCAACGCAACGTCCTCGATATCGATTATCAGCAGGAGGCCGACCGCATCGCCGAGCGCCTACGCGAAATCACCGCGCGGCAGCTGCATCGGCGCGGTCTGGTGGTCGCCATTTCCGGCGGCATCGACAGTTCGGTCAGCGCAGCTTTGGCGGTGCGGGCACTGGGGCCCGACCGCGTGTTCACGCTGATCCTGCCGGAGCAGGATTCCTCCGACGATAGCGCCGCGCGTGCCCACATTCTGGCGCAGCACCTGGGCGTGCGCACCGAGACCGTGGACATCGCGCCGGCACTGGCCGCTATCGGCTGCTATCGCCACCGCGATACTGCGGTGCGTAATGCGCTGCCCGAATATGGCGAAGGCTGGAAGTTCAAGATCGTCATCGATGGCGGCACCGAAGGCCGCATCAATCGCTTCCGCTTGATCGCCGAATCGCCGGATGGCGCGCGCCACGAGCGCGACCTGGCGCTGGCCGACTATCTGACCATCGTCGCCGCCACCAATTTCAAGCAGCGCATTCGCAAGACACTGGAATATTTCCATGCCGACCGCTTGAACTACGCCGTCGTCGGCACACCCAATCGCGTCGAATACGACCAGGGATTCTTCGTGAAGAACGGCGACGGCTCGGCCGACGTCAAACCTATCGCACATCTGTACAAATCGCAGGTCTACGGCATGGCCCGGTTCCTCGGTTTGCCGGAACGCGTCTGCGCCGCCATTCCGACCACCGACACCTACAGCCTTAGCCAGGGCCAGGATGAGTTCTACTTCGCGCTGCCTTATCAGCAGATGGACCTGGCGCTGTGGTCGCTCAACCATGACGTGCCGGCGGCTGACCTGGCGACAGACCTGGGCATCAGCGAAGCTCAGGCGCAGGCCGTGTACGACGACATCCGCAACAAGCGCCGCACCACCCGCTACCTGCATTCACCCCCGGTACTGGTGGGCGAAGTGGCGGAACTGGAATAACCAATGACCACGCTGTCTCCGCCCCCACAGTATGTCGTGCATGCCGCCGACGCATTGCGTGAGCGTGAAACGGTGCAGGCGATATGGCGTGGCAATCTGGGGCAACAGGACCGGATGGCGGCCAAGTACGACTGGTTCTATCTCTCCTGCCCGCACGGTCCGCCCTTGCTGCAGTTGCTTCGCCATGCCAGCGGCGACTGGGTGGGCACCGCCTGCGCCGGTCGCCGGCGGATGCGCTGGCAGGGTCGCGACATCACTGCCGGTGTGCTGGTGGATCTGGCCGTATTGCCAGAACACCGTTCGCTGGGTCCTGCACTGATTCTCCAACAGGGCCTGATCGAAGCCGGCGCACGCCAAGTGGATTTGCTTTATGGCTTCCCAAATCCGAAGGCCGCGGCGGTATTCAAGCGCATCGGCTACAGCAAACTGACCGACATAGTGCGTTATGCCCGCGTGCTGCGGCATGGCCGTTATCTCCGCGAGCGCATGCCTTCATGGTTAGCGCTGCCGCTGGGCGCCGCCGCTGACCTGGCCGTTGCGCTGCGTGATGGTTGGTGGCGTTTTAGAGCGGCAGCGGTGCGCAGTGAATGGCGCGACCTCGCTGATCCGCGGATGGATTCGCTGTGGGCTGATTCGGCGCAGGGGGAAGGCTTGGTTGCGGTTCGCGACAGCCGGCATGTCACATGGCGATTCGACGAATCTCCGCTGGAACGCACGCGGTATCTGCTGATTACCGCGCCGGATGGCAACCGCCTGCTCGCCTGGTTCGCGACACAGGACGACGGCCGGACTTTGCAAGTTCGCGACTTCTGGTCGTGCAATGGCGCTGCCGGCGACCGGGCTTATGTCCTCGCACTGCTCGCTGCAGCACGCACCGCTGGTTACGCAGCGGTATCGGTGGAAATAGCGGGCACGGCGTCAGTGATCGGGAACTGGAGTGCCTGCGGCTTTGTCGCGCGTGGCCGGCGGCCGGTGTTCGGTCGTTGGAGCGGCGCGCAGCAACACGAAGACGCTGAAATATTCCTTACTTCGGCCGACGAAGACGAGTAGTGGCGCCCTGCTTTGCCGGCCCAGCTTACGTAGGAGCGGCGTCCCGCCGCGAGCTCTTCCAACAGCTCATCCAAAATGTGTTCGATAAAAATTTGCCGACGATATGTCGATCAATCCCCGTTCTACATTCCCTGCCTGCTTACGTAAAAATCTCGCGGCCGGACGCCGCTCCGCGCCTCGATAACTGCTCAGCGAATACGATCGAGAACGCGCCGCAGCGCGTCTGGGTGGCGAACGGCGGGCTTCAAATCGCTCTTCCTTTTTTCGCGATCTGACGGGAAGAGCTCGCGGCGGGACGCCGCTCCTACGAAGGCATATGCCGGACAGATCGATAGTCGAGGGTCAAGCCAATCGCCGCGCCTCGCGCCGAAACAGATACAACGCCAGCCAGTCGGGACGGAAGCGACCGCGGCGATCCACCACGCTGTCGGTCTCGAAACCCGTCCTGCCCAGCAGCCAGCCCACCTGAGGCGCGACCGGGTTCAATACCGGCACGCTGGTGAATATCAACTCGTAACCTGCCTCTTGGGCCTGCTGCGCTATGGCGGGTGTAAACGCGCCATGCGGGAACGACATCGATTCAGCGCTGGGTTCGCGCCCCAGCAAATTCGCCAAAGCGACGCGCGCGCCCGTCAGCTCCGCGTCCAGATCCGGTGCGACGGTCATCGGCGTATGCGTCTTGCCGTGTAGCCCAAGCGCGACACCGCCGGCTTCCAGCTGCCGTAGTTCGTTGATGTCGACCATGTGGCGGAGGCCATCGTCCAACGCAGCCATGAACGGAGCAAGCACGGCCTCGCGTTGCGCTGCCGGTAGTTGCTCAAGTTGTGCGATCGCCTCACGCAGGCTACCGATCGATTCGTCGGCGGGTGTCCACGTCTTCGTCAGGTACGGCTGCAGGGCGGCGGCCAGGTCGGCAACGCGCAGCGCATCGCGTCGCCAGGCAGCTATCAGGCGCTCCTGGAAAAACGGTTGCGTGGTACCCACGGCGTCGGCGACCACGAACATCAGCGCGGGCAGCCCGGCGCGTTGGAGCTCTGGAAGCGCGTAATCCGCGTTGTCCGCCCAGCCGTCGTCGAAGGTGATCAGCAACGCACGTGGCGGCAGCGGGGTGCCGCTGCGTCGGGATGCCAGCACCTGCGCCAAAGACACCACGTTGTAGTGATGCTTGAAGAAGGCCAGCGACTCGCCCAGCCGATCCGTGGCCAGGGTGTAGTCGGGGTCGCAACTGCGCCAGCGCGAATCGTCGGGGGCCAGCGTGCGGTGGAACATCACCACGGTTAGACTGTCCGCATTGCGGAAGCGGTGGTACAGGCCCAGTAGACCGCTGACATAAAGCAGCTTCTTGGAGAGATCCTTCAGCATGGCGTCAGCGATCGAAGTTTCGGCGATTATACCCACCTACAACCGGCGGGACCTGGTGATACGGGCCATCGAATCGGTGCTGGCCCAGACACGGAGCGTCGACGAAATCGTCGTGATCGACGATGGTTCGACCGATGGTACCGGGGAGCTGTTGCGCGAACGCTACGGCGACCGCGTGCGTTACGTCTACCAGTCCAACGCCGGCGTTTCCGCCGCGCGCAACCACGGTATGTCGATCGCGCAAGGCAGCTACTTCGCGCTGTTGGACAGCGATGACGAATGGTTGCCGGAGAAAACCACGCGCCAGATCGAATGGATGGAGGCGCATCCCGATTTCGGCATGGTGCTGTGCGACGTCGAGCGCATCGACGCGGAACGCCGGGTCATCGATATCTTCCACCGCCGCGAAGTGATCCGCGAAGACGGTTGGGCGTTGCGCTGGATCATCCACAACCCGGCTTTGGCGCCCGCATCGGCGATTTTGCGCCGCGAGGTCTTCGCGGATGTCGGCGGTTTCGACGAGAGCTTGCGCACGGCCGAAGATATCGATTTCCATCTGCGCGTCGCGCATCGCTGGCAGATCGGCGTGGTCGAGGCGCCACTGGTGCGAGCGATGCGTGGGCACGACGGACTTTCCGCCGAGTCCAGTACCTACGACGATTACGTCCGCGTGGTTGAGCGCGCAGTCGACAACGCACGCGGCAAAGTGGATGCCGCTGAACTGAACCGCGCGTTGGCGGCGACCTATGCGCGCAACGCGCGCGGCCTGCTGATCCAGAAGCGCTGGGGCGACGGCTACCGGATGGCGACGCAGGCGTGGCGGCTTACGCCGGATGCCGCGCTGCGCCGCGACTTGCTGCGGCTGATCCCTTTCGGCTTGCGCCGTGCGGTGCGCGGGTTGCTGCCGGGATAACCTGTCGGCGACAACACCCATTCAACGCGCGCCGCGACCGAACAGCACCACTTCGACCGTCTGCAACAGGATCATCAGGTCGAATACCAGACCATGGTTTTTGACGTAGAAGAGGTCGAACTTGAGTTTCTCTTCGGCATCTTTCACAGAGGCGCCATAGGGGTAGCGCAACTGCGCCCAACCGGTCAGCCCGGGCTTCACGCAATGGCGCACGCCGTAGTAGCGGATCTCGTCGTTCAAGAGATCGACGAAATGCGGGCGCTCCGGGCGCGGCCCGACGAAACTCATGTCGCCGCGCAGCACTGCGAACAGTTGCGGCAGCTCGTCCAACCGAGTCAACCGAATGAATCGGCCCACGCGCGTGCTGCGGTCGTCATTCTTGGTAGCCCACTGCGCCACGCCATCTTTCTCGGCATCCACGCGCATGCTGCGGAACTTGGTCAACACGAAGTGCTCGCCGCGTTCACCAACGCGCGTCTGCCGATACAGGATGGGAGTGCCCGATTCCACCCAGACCGCCAACGCCACCAGCAGCATCACCGGCCAAGCCAGCAATAGCAGCACACTGGCCGCGACCAGATCGAAAAAGCGCTTGCTCAGGCGGCGCGGCGTGGAATAGTCGAAGCCGCCTGAAAACACCAGCCAGGAGGGATCCACCACATTGAGCTGTACCATGCCGGCTTCGCGTTCGAAGAACGTGGAAAGATCGATAATCGAAACGCCGCGCTGTACGCAGATCAGCATTTCCTCCATGGGCAGGCCGCCACGGCGCTCGTCCGGCGCGATCACCACCTCATCGATCTGCAGCCGTTCGGTCAGTTCCGCCAGCCCGTTCTGCGGCTGCAGCAACAAATCTTCCGCGACCATCACCGGATGTCCCGCCACCGGCACGAATCCGACCACAACAAATGATCGCCGGTCCGATTGGCGGCGCATGCGGCTGTTGATCAGGTCCGCATTCTTGCCAGCACCCAGGATCAGCACCCGCTGCTTGAGCACGTCCGCCCGGAACACATGGACGGAAAGCACGCGCGCGAGCACCACCGCCACCAGGCCGATCGCCAGCGACATCGCCAGCACGCCGCGGCCGATATACGTCTGTGGGACCAGGTAATAGAGCACCACCAGCCCGATGCCGCCGAAGGCAAAGGACAGCGCGATGCGTAGCACGAAGTCCATGCGGTTATGGCGAACGTGGACCTGGTAAAGCCCGAATGCCGCCATGGACCCGGTAACGAAGAGCGCTACCAGCATGGCGCGTAACGGTGCCTGCTCGACGAAACTGACCTGGGTTTCCGGATCGTTGTGGAAGCGGATCCAGGCGGCAATCAATACTGCCAATACCAGCAGCACCACTTCCGCCATCCACAGTAGCCGGGTAGCACGCGATTTGCGGCTCGCAGGATTGGCTTTCATCACGCGGCGCCCCCTTTCGGAAAGCCCGCGAAAAAGCCAAGGCAAGACCCCGTATCGAAAGGCCCGCGGCGGCCGCCGCCCAGCAGTGTCACCAGCATATGCATATCGCCCCCTGTAGTTCGCAATTCCGCGCGCGACCTTTCACGCCCCGAGCGGAGAGCCCCAATTTCGGCCATAAGGCATCCCCGCGTTTCTGATGCAACACAGGTATTAACGGCGCAAGGGGAGCGATCCGGCCACGGCACGGCGCCCGCGGGATGCGGAAACGGGGAAGGCTTTTGCTTTGCTCCCCTTGACCAGCCATTCGGCTGTTGAAAGCGTATAGGGGGATTGATTAAGGGGAATTGCTTTTGCTCTTCAAGAAAAGCAAAGAAAAGGGGCTGTCCTGGACAAGCAACTTATCCAGGACAGCCCCAAAGAAAATTCCCCATCATCCGCTGCGTGGGCGCCATTTTTTCTGCGCTCAACCGCTGAATGGATGGAAAAGCGGGCTATGCCTGACCGTCAATGCGGTTTCTTCCCGCTTCCAAAACCCTAAAGCATCTGTCTCACGATCCCACGGCGATAGCGCATCGTCGGACTCTGGCGCCAGCGGTGCCGTTGGACTTTCTGCTTCGTACCGGTTGTCGCAGCCGGCGCCGTCTGCGTGGGCTGGTTCTGCGCAGAAGTGGCTTGGGAGCGCGGAGGAATCAAGGGCTGCGAGCCGTTTACACGGATCATCGCGGGTGTCTCGTCGATGTCGAACTGCTCCAGCGCACCGATATCGATCCGGTCCGACAACATCAAACGGGCATGCTGGTCGCCGATGGCCATTTTGGCGCGCATTGGTGGATCAAAGGCAGGCAATGGCTGCGGCGACGGAAACGGAAAAGCCGCTGGCGTAGTCGGAGAATTGTTGCCGGCATTGATCAGCGGGCTACCTGCCCGCGGACGCAGATTCCGCTGCGCCACGTTGGCGAACATCGGGTCGGCTCCGCGCAACGTGCCCGACCATTCGGCGGGAACCAACGTCGCGGCGCTTTGCACCCAATTGTTGCTGCCGGCGACCTGGCGCGTTCCGGACCAGGGCTCGCGGCTCTGTGGTTCGCAAAAATCCGGTTGGTCCACATCGCTGGCGGGATTTTCACGAACGATGGCCGGCGTGCTGCCGGAGGCCGTCTGATAGACCACGTTGTTGTGCATCTCCAGCGAACCCAGCCCCAACTGCACCATCACCGCATTCGCCACCCCGCTCCGGTCGAACACGATGGTGTTGTTGACCATGCGCACCCGGCCTTGACTGCGGCCATCAAGATCGCCGCCCGCACGCACGGCGTTGCGCCAACTATTGGTGTGCACAATGACATTGCCCACCACATCCGCGTCCTCGCGCCGCAGGTTCGTCGTCCAGCCGGCCTTCTGCGTGTCGCAGTCCGGGCCGATCAGTTCCATCTCGCCATAGACGGCGTTCTCGATCCAGTTGTAGTAGATCAGGCTGCGCTCGTGGCGCGTGCGCACCAGCACGCCGCCGGTGCCGTCATGCACATAGTTGTAGTGCATCCGGAAAACCGAGTTCGGATACGTCACTTCATCGGATTGCATATAGATGGAGTGGCGCGTGGTGCCGGAACCGGAACGCGCGATCTCGCTGTATTCCAAGGTGAACGAACCCGAGTTCTGGTCCGCGCCGAGGATCCCGTGCGAAGGGCAGTCATGGATGTAGGCATCGCGCACGGTGACGTTGTGCGCCTCACTGAACACGCAGGTGCTGGAGCCGCCGCGGACTTCAAAGCCTTCGAATACCACATGGTTCGATTGTTCGAACTTGATGGTGTGGGTTCCGCCTTGCAGCACCGGCCGCGTAGCACCCGCCACGCGACGCCAACGGATGATGATGGGGCTGGCCTGAGTACCGCTGTCGTCGGAGCCCACGACGATATTTCCCGAATAGGTTGCGTTGCCGTCGACCTCGACGATGTCGCCCGGCGCCAGGTTGTTGCTACTGAAGACAGTCGACAGCTGCGTGTATTGACGACCCGTCGGCCCGACGGTGAATGTGGCGGCGGCCGCCACTCCTGGGACCGTCATCAGTAGGCACAGACCCGCCCATTTCTTTAAACCTTGCATCGCTTTTTGAACTCCTGTTGGCCATTGATTGGCCGTTGTCGGCAACGCGCGGAGAGCCATTGGATTGGCCATCGCCGCCACCTGAAAGCGCTGCGCCAACTTAGCCACGCCCTCTTTAGAGACGCTATGGCGCGTTTATGAGACGCCTAAAAGGACAGAAAACCGGCCATCGAGCAACCGTGGGCAGTGTTTGGACTAAGCGGGTGTTTAGTCGTTCCTGGCATGAGCCAAATTTGTTACGCCGGAATGATTGACGCCACGAATCAGTTCGTGCAAAATTCCGCTTCTACGCAACGCGCCCGTAGCTCAGCTGGATAGAGTACCTGGCTACGAACCAGGCGGTCGGGAGTTCGAATCTCTCCGGGCGCGCCAGTATCAAGAAGAGGACCACGAGGAAACTCGCTGGTCCTTTTTCTTTGCGTCGATGTTTCCGCGCCGCTGGCTCGCCGCCGCCAACCGCGAGCACTAGCGTTTGGTATCCAGCATGGCGGAGGGTCCGAGCAACTATTCGGTGCGGATCGCCGCAGCTATCGGCTGCTGAGTACTCCAACGTCGCGCGAGGCTTTGATCGGAATAGATGCCAATACAAACTGCGCTTTGGCAGTGCGGCGACTGCGACTCGATGACGGTCGCGCGCGCGCCAACTGATTGATTGAATCTGTGTGTCGGAGAGACCAAAACAAGAGGAACCGCGTGTGAAGAATCGCGCGGTGGTAGCCAGTTAGCCCCTACGAAAGGGGACTTATACAACTGGCGGAGTGAGAGGGATTCGAACCCTCGATAAGGCTTTTGACCCTATACTCCCTTAGCAGGGGAGCCCCTTCAGCCGCTCGGGCATCACTCCGGATGTTTGTTGCGCGCCGCGGCATGCCACGGCGGCCGCATAGGATAACGGCTGACCGTGATTGCGGCAACGAAATTAATCCGACGGTGTATTTTCCGACGCGGGAGCTGAAGCTTCCTCACCGCGCTGGATCCGTTGATAGATCTCTTCGCGATGGACGGCCACATCCTTGGGGGCGGTGATTCCGATCCGCACCTGATTTCCCTTGACGCCGAGGACGGTCACCGTGACCGAGTCGCCGATCATCAGGGTTTCGCCAACACGGCGGGTCAAAATCAACATGTTTCTTCTCCGTAATCCGACGATATTACCGTCGGGGGTGCGTTTGCGCTGTCAAGGCGACAAACTGCTCCAGGTAAATTCATGAACGTAAAGCATGTTAGCGGGCCGAGCTGCCAGCCCGCAAGCAGTTCTAACGTTAACCAATGCTAGATGAGGCGCTCTTGAACCCAGCCAGGAATTCCGCGAAGAGCGGAAGCAAGGGCGGGCCCATCCTCGCCACCACCCTGGGCGAGATCCGGACGGCCGCCGCCCTTGCCCCCGATCTGACTCGCAACATGGGCCAGGAGTTCCCCCGCCTTGACCTTGCCAGCCGCGGCGCCACTGACGCCCGCCACCAGCGCGGCCTTGCCGTCGCTCGCCCCCGCCAGCACGATGACTGAATCGCCGAGCTGCTGCTTGAGCCTATCCACCGCGTCACGCAACGCTTTTGCGTCGAACCCTTCCAGCCGCGCTGCCAGCACGCGCACGCCGTGAATATCCTGCGCTGAGCTGGCCAGATCGGCCGTCGCCCCGGACGCAGCCTTGGCTTTCAGGGCTTCCAGCTCCCGCTCCAGCTTCTTTTGCCGATCCGTCAGCGCGCGGATCTTGTCCACCACATCGGTGGCATTGCCACCCAGCAGCGCCGCTGCCTCTTCCAGACGCCGCTCTTCGGCAGCCACGTAGTCCAGGGCACCTTGCCCGGTCAGCGCCTCGATACGGCGGACACCGGCCGAGACACCGCCCTCACTGACGATCTTGAACAGACCGATGTCGCCAGTACGCCTCACGTGGGTACCTCCGCAAAGCTCGGTGGAGTAATCGCCCATCTTCAACACGCGCACGTTTTCCCCGTATTTCTCCCCGAACAGCGCCATGGCACCGAAATCCAGCGCCTCTTGCATGCCCATGTGATGCACTTCGGCTGCATGATTGGTGCGGATCTGTGCATTGACGAGGCGCTCGATCTCCGCCAGCTCCGCCGAGGCCATCGGCTGGAAGTGAGAGAAGTCGAAGCGGAGCTTGTCGGGTGCGACCAATGAGCCTTTCTGCTGAACGTGCGTGCCCAGCACTTGGCGTAGGGCAGCATGCAGAAGATGGGTGGCGGAATGGTTGAGGATGGTGGCGTTGCGACGCTGCGCGTCGACCGAGGCGACCACGTGATCGCCCCGCTTCAGGGCTCCCTTGGCCACCTTGCCTACATGGCCGTGGAACTGGCCCGCGAACTTCTGCGTGTCGTTCACGTCGAACTCGACGCCCTGCTCCGCCAACACTCCGACATCACCGACCTGCCCGCCAGACTCGGCGTAGAACGGCGTGCGGTCCAGAAACACCACAGCCTCATCGCCCGCGGACACCGTGTCAACCGGACGACCATCCTTGAGAATCGCCACGACCTGCAAGCCGCCGGCGTCCAGATGTTCATAACCCTGGAACTCGGTGGGCTTGAGTTGCGCCACCAGTTCGGCCGGCAAGCCGGTACCCGCAGAGAATTTGCCCGCAGCGCGCGCTGTTTCGCGCTGTTGCTCCATGGCCGCGTCGAAGCCGGCCATATCCACCGACAAGCCGCGTTCGCGAGCGATATCGGCGGTCAAATCGACAGGAAACCCGTAGGTGTCGTACAGACGGAATGCGTCAGCGCCGGGGATCACATCCTGCGAGCGCGAGGCAATGTCGTCAAAAATCCGCATGCCCGAATCCAGTGTTTCGGCAAAACGCTCTTCCTCGGCACGCAAAGCGCGCTCGACCAGATCACGGGCGGACAGTAACTCCGGATACGCCGCGCCCATCAGTTCGGTCAGCGTGCCGACCAACTGGTGGAAGAACGGCTGGCGGACGCCCAGCATCCAACCATGGCGCAACGCACGGCGGATGATCCGGCGCAGCACGTAGCCACGGCCTTCATTGGAAGGCAGAACACCATCGACAATCAGGAATGCGCACGCGCGGATATGGTCGGCAATCACCCGCAGCGACTTGTTTTCAAGATCGGCGGTATGAGTCAGCTCCGCCGCCTTGCCGATCAGCGCCTGGAACACGTCGATCTCATAATTGGTATGAACGTGTTGCAGGATCGCTGCCAGGCGCTCCAAACCCATCCCGGTATCCACGCAGGGCGCCGGCAGAGGCATCAGTGTGCCGTCGGGCTGGCGATCGAATTGCATGAACACCAGATTCCAGATTTCGATGAAGCGATCGCCGTCTTCGTCCGGCGATCCGGGAGGACCACCGGCGATATGTTCGCCATGATCGTAGAAAATCTCGGTGCAAGGACCACAGGGGCCGGTATCGGCCATTTGCCAGAAGTTGTCGGACGCATAGGGCGCGCCCTTGTTGTCGCCGATGCGGACGATACGTTCCGTGGGTAGGCCGATATGGGTGTGCCACAGATCATAGGCTTCGTCATCGGTGTGATAGACCGTGACCAGCAACCGCTCTTTTGGCAGTTTCCAGACCTGGGTCAGCAGCTCCCAGGCCCATTCGATGGCTTCCTTCTTGAAATAGTCGCCGAACGACCAGTTGCCCAGCATTTCGAAGAAGGTGTGGTGACGGGCGGTATAGCCCACCGAATCCAGATCGTTGTGCTTGCCACCGGCGCGCAGGCAGCGCTGCACGTCCGCCGCCCGTACATAGCTGCGTTTCTCAGCGCCAAGGAACACGTCCTTGAACTGGACCATGCCCGAGTTGGTGAACAACAAGGTGGGATCGTTGCCCGGCACCAGCGGCGCGGATGGCACGATGGTGTGGCCCTTGCTGCGGAAGAACTCAAGGAAATCGCTGCGGATCTGGGAGGTGCTGATTCTGGAAGGACTGGTCATCTGGCTGGCATTGGCTGGAGGGCGCATCCACGCACCGCGTCTCCCGCAAGATGCGGGCGCGGGCTGGAGCAAGCAACCCAATGCCTTAGATTATCAGGACGGCCCCGCCCAGTCCTCTGGGTCGACCCGGATCGCGGCGCGAATGCTGGCGCTGTCGAATCCACGGCGCGCCAGGAATTCGGCCGCTTTTCGCTGTTGCGCGAGATCATCTGGGCGAACCGGACCGAAACGGCGGCGGACGAGGTCGCACGCCGTTTCGGTCCAATCGCTTTCGAACGTCTCCATCGCGACGCTAATGGCTTCCCGGTCCAGCCCATGGGTCGCCAGTTCAGCGCGGATGCGCAGAGGGCCATAACCGCCGCCGGCCCGGGTACGTACCAGGACTTCGGCGAAGCGGCTGTCGTCCTGCCAGCCCTCCCCTGCCAGCCGCTCCACGGCGGCCTGCGCTTGCTCTACCTCAATACCCCGCGCGGTCAACTTGCGGGTCAACTCCTTGCGTGAGTGCTCACGCCGGGTCAGCAAGCCGAGCGCCCGCTGTAGCGGCGTTTGTTCTTGTGCCTTCCCACGGCGGCGCTCCTTGCGTCCGCCTTCGCCCTCACTTTCCATTTCATCGTCCCTCTTCCCTTCCCTGCGGGGTAAAGGGAAGAACGTTATCCGCCGCTGCTTTCAGAACTACTCTTCCAGAGCCTCGGCGGCATCGCCGCCAATCACTTCGGCCGGCTGGAACTTCTCGCGCAATTCGGCTTCCAGCTTGGCGGCGATCTGCGGGTTTTCGCGCAGGAATGTGCGTGAATTGTCCTTGCCCTGGCCGATACGTTCGCTGCCGTAGCTGTACCAGGCACCGGCCTTATCCACCAGTTTGGCTTCCACGCCCATGTCGATGAGTTCGCCTTCGCGGCTGATGCCCTCGCCATAGAGAATTTCGGTAACGACCTGTTTGAACGGAGGCGCCAACTTGTTCTTGACCACTTTGATCTTGGTCTGGTTGCCGATGATCTCGTCGCCTTTCTTGATGGCACCGATACGGCGGATATCCAATCGCACCGAGGCATAGAACTTCAACGCGTTGCCGCCGGTGGTCACTTCCGGGCTCTGGCCCGGCATCATCACGCCGATCTTCATGCGCAACTGGTTGATGAATACCACGGTGGTGTTGGAACGCTTGATATTGCCGGTCAGCTTGCGCAGGGCCTGGCTCATCAAGCGGGCCTGCAATCCTGGCAGCTGGTCGCCCATTTCGCCTTCGATTTCTGCCTTGGGCGTCAATGCCGCCACCGAGTCGATCACCACGATATCGATGGAGCCCGAGCGCACCAGCATGTCGGCGATTTCCAGCGCCTGCTCACCCGTATCCGGCTGCGACAGCAGCAGATCATCCACGTTGACGCCCAGCTTGGCGGCATAGATAGGATCCAGGGCATGCTCGGCGTCGATGAACGCAGCGGTGCCGCCCAGCTTCTGGGACTGCGCGATGGCTTGCAGAGTCAGCGTGGTCTTGCCGGAGGATTCCGGCCCGTAGATTTCAACGACGCGGCCGCGCGGAAGACCACCAATGCCGAGCGCAATGTCCAGCATCAACGAACCGGTGGGAATGACTTCGACCGGCTCGATCACTCGGTCGCCCATGCGCATCACCGAGCCTTTGCCGAACTGGCGCTCGATCTGCGTCAGGGCCACGGAAAGGGCGCGCTTCTTGTTCTCGTCCATCGTCGGATTCCTCGGTGAATTTAGGTTGATGCAAGACTATCGGGCCCGGATCGCACGGATTGCGACGCTGGAGCCATGATTGAAAGTATCGTGTGGGAAGCGGTGGATGCCATCGGAGAAATCCGCATAGGCTCGTGGGGAAACACCACGAGCGACGCCCTCAATGACCCGAGCGCCAGCCCACTCACCGATTTGGCCTCACCAGGCCGCAGTAAAGCCCTTCGATGGCGAAATCCTGGTCCGGCAGCACGTCGATGGGCGCGTAGTCGGGATTGCGCGGCAGCAGACGAATGCGGTCTTTGCCGATCTTCAACAGCTTGACGGTGATCTCGTCATCGATACGCGCCACCACGATCTGGCCGGAGCGAGCATCGTGCGTGCGATGAACGCCAATCAGGTCGCCATCGAAGATCCCTTCATCGCGCATCGAATCGCCCTTGACCTTCAGCAAATAATCAGGGGGCGGTGCGAAGAAGGTCCGATCCAAGAGGACGTAGTCGTGGTTGCCGGCATCGGCACCGATGGGAGCACCCGCTGCGACGCGCCCCAGTATGGGAACCCGCAACGCGTTGTCGTCACCGGCGGGAGCCGTCTCCGCCATAACCGGCTGCACCAGGCGAATGCCACGGGCCTGTCCCGGCACACGTCGAATGGCACCTGCCTGTTCCAGCGCTTCCAGATGGTATTGGGCGCCACGGACGCCTTTGAAACCGAAAGCGCGGGCGATTTCGGTCTGCGAAGGCGGCACGCCTTCGCTACCGATCCGCTCAGTGATCAGGGCAAGGATGGCTTGCTGGGTATCGGTCAGATCCATGGTTAGTAGTAATACTACTAACTAAAAGAATCCGCAAGCGTCTTTTTTTCAGATCGCGGCCAAAGTAGAGCCTCAAGCCACCAGCGCCCCCACACCCCGCAGTGCGGCCGCCACGGTCTGCCGGCGGACGACTTCGCGATCGCCATCAAAATGGAAAGTCTCCGCGCGCGCATAGCCGCCGCGCCGCTTCCACCCTATCCAAACGGTGCCCACGGGCTTGTCTGCGCTGCCACCGCCAGGGCCGGCGATGCCGGTGACCGCCACGGCCACGCTGGCGCCGGAATTGACCAGCGCTCCAGAGACCATCTCAATCACCGTTTCCCGGCTGACCGCACCGAAGTTTTCCAAGGTTTGCGGGCGCACGCCCAGCAACGCCTGCTTGGCTTCGTAGCTGTAGGCCACCATGCCGCAATCGAACCAATCCGATGAGCCGGCGATATCGGTCATGCACTTGGCGATCCAGCCACCGGTGCAGCTTTCGGCAGTAACCAGGTGTTCGCGCGCATCGCGCAGGCGTTCACCCAGTTGCTGCGCCAACTGGCGCAGTTCGCTATCGGACAGTGTGGACATCAGTAAGGGTCATTGGGGGAAACCGCCGTTGTATCCCAAATCGACGTGACTGTCTTGCCCGTCGCACCCTAGCGCCGGGAAAAACAAAGCCCGCCACTTCCGTGACGGGCTTTGTCGATTACGCGGGCTGACCTCAGTAGCGTACGCGCAGCGTCATCCCGTACATCCTGGGTGCGCCCAGGAACGCGTTGTAGGTGTTGAACGGATTACCCGGTGCGGGCGAGACGTTCTGCAATGGCCCGTCGAAGCCTACCTGTGCATAGTCTTCGTCGAACAGGTTGGTGCTCCACAGCTCCAACATCCAACGCTGGTCCTGCGCACCAATGCCGAAACGCGCATTGGCCACGGTGTATGCGTCCTGCATCTTCTCCACATCAAGATCCGAGCCGGTGTTGTATTCGGACACGTACTTGGCACCGATGTTGAAACGCCCCATCAGACTGCCAAAATCCCACTCGTACGTCACCGAAGCCGAACCGGACCATTTGGGTGCGAAGCTCATCTGCCCGCCGGGCAACTTGTACAACTGCCCGGTCGGTGCGACGAAGTCCCCGCCGGGAATGTTGTCGCCATATTGCGTATCGGCGTACATCAGTCCGCCCTGCAACATCAGGCCGCGCAGCGCGCGCGGCTGCCACAGAATTTCAGCATCGACACCCTGCGACACCACTTCCGGGATCGAGCGCACCACGAAGCTGGTGCCAAGGAAGCTGTTGAGCTGGAAGTCCTCGTATTTCTGATGGAATAGTGTGGCATTCAACAGCAGATTGCCGTCGGCCCAGGTAGTTTTGGCGCCCAACTCATAGCTGTCGACGAACTCGCCGGCGAAGGATGTATCGAGCACCGGCACGATGCCCGCGCCGCCACTGGATAAGCCATTCGACGACTGCACGCGGTCCAGATTGAAACCACCGCCCTTGTAGCCGCGCGCGGCCGAGGCATAGGTCATGACGTTCTCGTTCCAGCGGTAAGCCGCCTTCAACGTGCCCGACCATTCCTTTTCCTCGCGGTCCTGCACGGTGTCGCGCGTGGGCGAGTTATGCAGCGGGTTGGCCCAAGGCAGGCAGCCGTAACCAATGACCTGGGGGATTACCGCTGGCAGCGCAGCCGCGGGCACACCGCGCGCCATCAATGCCGAAGCGATACGCGCCTGACCACCTGGGCCAAGCATCGCCGAACAACCCGGACTGCCGTTGGGGTTGCTGTAGTTGGAGATCAACTCCTTCTTTTCGCGGGTATAGCGAAGCCCCAACGTGAGGTCCAAGGCATCGGTGGCGTGCCAGGTATTGTTGGTGAACAGTGCCGTGCTCTTGGCGCTCTGTTGGTAGCGATCCAGCGCTCCGAGCCCGGCGAACACCGTTCCCGGCGCAAGGCCTGTGGCCTGGGATAAAAACAGGGGCGCGGTGGGCGAGGCGCCGAGCGCCGGGTTGACCAGCGACAGCAACGCCACCGACAAATACGGTTCATAGTGGCGGCCGATGCTGTACGTCTCGGTGCGGTCCAGATCTTCGTCGGAATAGAAAAGACCCACCATCCAGTCCAGCCGGTCGGTGGCACCGGTCAGGCGAAACTCCTGGCTGAAGGTCTCGAAACCGGTGAAGGATTCGTCCTCGTCAGGGTTGCGGTATAGAACATCCGCGGTGCTGAAGTCGTAATCCAAACCATTGATCGCCTGCCATTCGCGCGAGGCCGTGATCGAGGTCAACGTCGCATCGCCTAACCACGATGTATCCCAATTGACTTCGACCGAAACACCCTTGTCCTTGATGTCCTGGCTGGTGGGGCGGTTGCTGTAGGCGACGCGGTTGAAGGGATTGTCGCCGGGGCGAGCCAGCGCTTGGCCGCCCACCAGCGCATTGAGAATGTTCGCGGTGGCGCCTACCGTTGTCTGCACCGCCGTGCAGCAGTTTTCCTCGCGGCTGGTGAAGTCGCCGGTCAGCAGGATTTCCAGGTTCTCGGTGGGCTCCAGCAGTAGCTTGCCGCGCAAGGTGTGGAAGTTCTGGTCGTAGTCCTCAGTTTCACGGCGCGGGCCGCTGCCGGTACGCACGTCCATCCAGCCGTCGCGCTTGCGCTTGGCCGCGTAGATGTTGAATGCGCCGACCTCCCCCAGCGCATCGTTGTAACTGCCCGACACCCCCAGCGCGTTGTAGTTGCCTACGGTGATCTCGCCCTCGGCGCTTTGGGTGTAGCTAGGACGGCGGGTAATCACGTTGATGACGCCTGCCGAGGTGTTCTTGCCGAAGACGGTGCCCTGCGGCCCCTTCAGGACCTCGATGCGCTCCAGTTGACCTAGATCGCCAAAGCCCACGCTGTTGCGCGGCCGGTACACGCCATCAATGACGACGCCCACCGACGATTCCAGACCGACGTTATCGCCCACGGTACCGATGCCGCGAATGCGCGCGGTGGTGATCGCCTCGCTTTGCGTGCTGGTCACCGTCATGCCGGGCACCAGGACCTGCAGGTCCTTGATGTCGCGCACGCCGGTGTCTTGAAGCAGTTGCTCAGGCAATGCGGTAACCGAAATCGGTACGTCCTGCATCGCCTCTTCGCGCTTTTGCGCGGTCACCGTCATGGTGGCGAGTGTGGTGGGCTCTTCTTCCTCGGCGGCATTCTGTTGCGCATAGGCTTGCGGCCCCATGCATAGCGCAGCGAATACGGCGAGCGTGAGCGTCTTTTTCTTTTGCTTTGCGATGACCATGTTGTCCCCTCCCCGGGTCATGTTCTTGCAGCAACTGTTCGACTTGGCTTGTCCGGCTCAAAGCCGGGAGATACACACTTCCACCTTGGTTGGACGATCGACCGCTGTTAACCCCTACCCGCCGGACTGTACTCCGATTTCGCAATTGGGCATCTTGCACTGCATCGATACCTAGACCGTCCGCCGAGAATGGGGCCGGCACAAGGCTAGCGGCCTCATAGGGACGCCGCCACTGCCGAATTTCATACCCGTTACGGTTGCGGCGGCATGCCGGTCGGCACATCGCCAAGTTGCGGCGAAAAACGTCGCGTTCTGCCTACCAGCGCCTCCCCAAACGATGGCCTGCCCACCTGGACCGGGGCAACCGCGCCCGCTTTCCGGCACAATGCCCTGCGCGCAAACGTCAGGTTTTATGAGCATCGAAAAGACCCCCGAACACACCCCGCTGATGAAGCAATTCTTCAGCGCCAAGTCCGAATACCCCGATCTGCTGCTGTTCTTCCGTATGGGCGACTTCTATGAGTTGTTCTACGACGACGCGCGCAAGGCGGCACGATTGCTGGACATCACCCTGACCCAGCGCGGCAGTTCGGGCGGGGCCCCGATTCCCATGGCCGGTGTACCGGTCCATGCCTACGAAGGTTACTTGGCGCGGCTGGTGGCGCTGGGCGAATCGGTCGCCATTTGTGAACAGATCGGCGATCCCGCGCTGGCCAAGGGGTTAGTGGAACGCAAGGTGGTGCGTATCGTCACCCCCGGTACGGTCACGGACGAAGCGCTACTCAACGAAAGACGGGATACGCTTCTGATGGCGGTCGCCCGTGGCCGCAGCGGTTATGGCCTGGCTTGGGCCGATCTGGCCGGCGGCCGCTTCATGGTCAATGAAGTCGAGAACGACGACGCCCTGGAAGCCGAACTATCGCGCCTTGAGCCCGCCGAGCTGTTGATGCCGGACGAGGAAGGCTGGCCGGAGTTTCTGCGCCAGCGCAGCGGCATTCGCCGGCGCGCGCCGTGGCTGTTCGATCCGGATAGCGGTCGCCGACAGTTATTACAGTTCTTCGGCCTGCACGACCTGACCGGTTTTGGCATTGACGACAAACCTTTGGCGACCGCCGCCGCAGGCGCGTTGCTGGGCTACGTCGAAGAAACCCAGAAACAGCGCCTGCCGCATCTGACCGCGATTGCAGTGGAATCCGCTGGCGATGCGATTGCGATGAACGCGGCCACTCGGCGCCACCTGGAACTGGATACCCGTGTCGACGGCGATACCAAGCACACCTTGCTCGGCGTGCTGGATTCCACCGTCTCGCCGATGGGCGGACGGCTGCTGCGCCGCTGGCTGCACCGGCCTTTGCGCGACCGCCGCGTACTGGCTGAGCGGCACCAAGCCGTCGATACCTTGATCCGGCAAGGCGCGGAACGCGATCTGCGCGACCGCTTCCGCGCATTGGGCGATCTGGAGCGCATCCTCACCCGCGTGGCACTGCGTTCGGCGCGTCCACGGGATCTGTCCACCTTGCGCGACGGCCTGGCGCTGCTACCTGCCATACGCCAGATCATCACACCACTGGATTCGCCGAGATTGAATGCGTTAGCCGCCGAGCTCGGCGAGCATGACGACACGGCCGCGATACTGATGAGCGCCGTGGCCGAACAGCCGCCGTTGAAACTCAGCGATGGCGGCGTCATCGCCACCGGTTTCGACGGTGAGCTGGATGAACTGCGGCGGCTCAGCACGCATGCCGATCAGTTCCTGATCGATCTGGAAATCCGCGAACGCGAAAGCAGCGGCATTGCGACGCTGAAGGTCGGCTACAACCGTGTGCATGGCTATTACATCGAAATCAGCAAAGGCCAGTCGGACAAAGCGCCGGTGCACTACACCCGTCGGCAAACGCTGACCAATGCCGAACGCTACATCACCGAAGAACTGAAAAACTTCGAGGACAAGGTGTTGTCCGCGCGCGAACGCTCGCTTTCGCGCGAAAAGCTGCTGTACGAAAGCTTGCTGGACACGTTGAACCAGAATCTTGAGCCACTGAAACGCTGTGCGTCGGCGCTCAGCGAACTCGATGTACTGGCTGGCTTCGCAGAACGCGCGCAAGCGCTGGATTGGTCGCAGCCGGAGCTCCGTGAAATGCCGGGTTTGGAGATCGAACGCGGCCGCCACCCGGTGGTGGAAGCGGTTCGGCAGGAACCATTCGAACCCAATGATCTGGTCTTGCACGAAGACCGCCGCATGCTGGTTATCACCGGCCCCAATATGGGCGGCAAATCGACCTACATGCGCCAGAACGCATTGATCGTGCTGTTGGCGCACATCGGCAGTTTCGTGCCGGCCTCGCGCGCCAGCATCGGTCCTATCGACCGCATCCTGACCCGCATAGGTGCCGGAGACGACCTGGCGCGCGGGCAATCCACCTTCATGGTGGAGATGGCCGAAACCAGCTACATCCTTCATCACGCCACGCCGCACTCGCTGGTGTTGATGGATGAAATCGGCCGCGGCACCTCCACTTACGACGGCCTGGCCCTGGCAGACGCGGTGGCGCGCCACCTGGCGTCCAACAACCGCTGTTACACCTTGTTCGCCACGCATTATTTCGAACTGACCTCACTCGCTGAGCCGGGCAGCGGCATCGCCAACGTGCATCTGGATGCGGTGGAGCACCACGACAAAGAGCGCGGCGACACGTTGGTGTTCATGCATGCGGTGAAGGACGGCCCGGCAGATCGCAGCTTCGGTCTGCAAGTCGCTGCGCTGGCCGGCCTACCCAAGTCCGCCGTGCAACAGGCGCGCCGACGCTTGGCGGAACTGGAACAACGGGGGCGCGAGACACACGCTTCGGACATGGCGCCTCAGGCGCTGGATGCTCCGCAGCAGTTCGGATTGTTCGCGCCCGCGCCTTCCGCGTCGCTGGAAGCCCTGGCGGCGATCGATCCGGACGAACTCACGCCCAAGCAGGCGTTGGAAGCGTTGTATCGCCTGAAGTCGCTGCTATAGCGATAGTTACTCTGGCGCAGCGCTTGCTCTAGTAGAGCCAAGCTTGTTACATCCCCTTGGGGGCTCGGCTGCTCTTCTCTTCAGGAGCGGGCAAGCGTGACAGCAGCGGAGCAAGCTCCGCTCTACGAGAAGCGGCATCGCTTTGGGCATGGGCTCGGTTTATGTGATACGAGCCATAGCTTCTCCCTATCAAACGATTCATCACAAACGATTTTCACAAATCGTTCAATAGGACTACGCTGCTTCCACTTTCCTAGGAGCGCGACCAGCCCCCGGAGAAAACAGGTCAGCTCTAGAAGCCGTTCGAACGGATGCCTGTACGCGGAAAACCGAATCGCCAAGAAACGGCGATCCGTTACTGCACGCCTGGCCAGAACGGTTATCCATCGCATCGCATTGGAAAAAGATTCACCGGTACTCGAATCCAGCATTGGATCGAGTTGGATGCAAAACACCAAAAGGAACCGAGTCATGTCATCAGAAGCAAAATGCCCGTTCAAACACAGCGCAGGCGTCGGTCCCTCGAACCGCGACTGGTGGCCAAATCAACTACGGCTTGACCTGCTGCATCAGCACTCGTCCAAATCAGATCCAATGGGCGAAGACTTTGATTACGCCAAGGAGTTCAAGAGCCTCGACCTGGCCGCTTTGAAAAAAGATCTTGCCGCGCTGATGACCGACTCCCAGGACTGGTGGCCGGCGGACTTCGGTCATTACGGCCCGTTGTTCATCCGCATGGCGTGGCACAGCGCGGGTACATACCGCATCGGCGATGGCCGCGGTGGCGGCGGCCGCGGCCAGCAGCGCTTCGCGCCACTCAACAGTTGGCCGGATAACGTCAGCCTGGACAAGGCGCGTCGCCTGCTCTGGCCGATCAAACAGAAATATGGCCGCAAGATTTCCTGGGCCGACCTGATGATCCTCACCGGCAATGTCGCCTTGGAAACGATGGGCTTCAAGACCTTCGGTTTTGCTGGCGGGCGCGAGGACGTGTGGGAACCGGATTTGGATGTGTACTGGGGCCGCGAAACCACGTGGCTGGGTGGCGACATTCGCTACGCCCACGGTTCCGAAGGCGTGGAAAAAGAGAGCGGCGTGCTGGTGACCGACAACGCGGCGGACGGCGATGTGCATACGCGCAACC
This sequence comes from Pseudoxanthomonas sp. UTMC 1351, assembly GCF_040948865.1. Lineage (NCBI taxonomy): Bacteria > Pseudomonadati > Pseudomonadota > Gammaproteobacteria > Lysobacterales > Lysobacteraceae > Pseudoxanthomonas > Pseudoxanthomonas sp. UTMC 1351. The sequence continues at coordinate 25,288 of NZ_JAVGJT010000018.1, forward strand.
TGGAGAACCCGCTGGCTGCCGTGCAGATGGGCCTGATCTACGTCAACCCGGAAGGCCCGGACGGCAACCCCGATCCTATCGCTGCTGCGCGTGACATCCGCGAGACCTTTGCGCGCATGGCAATGAACGACGAAGAGACGGTTGCGCTGATCGCCGGCGGCCACAGCTTCGGCAAGACGCATGGCGCGAGCGCCGCTTCTCACGTGGCGGCCGAACCCGAAGCCGGCGACATCGAGGACCAAGGCTTCGGCTGGAAGAACAGCTTTGGCAAGGGTGCGGGCGCCGACACCATCACCAGCGGTCTTGAGGTCACCTGGACCACGACGCCGACGAAGTGGAGCAACGACTTTTTCCAGCACCTGTTCGGCTACGAATGGGAACTGACCAAGAGCCCGGCCGGCGCGCATCAATGGCAGCCCAAAAGTGGTGCGGGTGCCGACACGGTTCCGGATGCGCACGATGGTTCGAAGCGGCGCGCCCCCAATATGCTGACAACGGATCTTTCCCTGCGACTCGACCCGGCGTACGAAAAGATCTCACGGCGTTTTCTGGAGAACCCGGACCAGTTCGCGGACGCTTTCGCCCGCGCGTGGTTCAAGTTGACCCATCGCGATATGGGCCCGCTCGCGCGTTATCTCGGCCCGGAAGTACCTGCCGAAGAGCTTATCTGGCAGGACCCACTTCCCAAGGCCAACCACAAGCCCATCGACGAGCAGGATGTCGCTTCCCTCAAGGAAAAGATCCTGGCTTCGGGCTTGTCTGTTTCCCAATTGGTGTCGGCTGCGTGGGCCTCGGCTTCCACTTTCCGTGGCTCCGACAAGCGCGGTGGTGCCAACGGCGCCCGCGTCCGACTGGCGCCGCAGAAGGACTGGGCGGTCAACCAGCCCGCACAGTTGGCGAACGTGCTGAAGACGCTGGAAGGCATCCAGAACGAGTTCAACAACGCGCAAGCGGGTGACAAGAAAGTGTCCCTCGCCGACTTGATCGTACTGGCCGGTTGTGCCGGCATCGAGCAGGCAGCAAAGAACGCCGGCCATGCGGTGACGGTTCCCTTCTCGCCGGGCCGCACCGACGCCTCGCAAGAACAGACCGATGTGGATTCGTTTGCGCCACTCGAACCCGCCGCAGATGGCTTCCGCAACTATCTCAAGGGCAGGTACGGCGTTCCCGCCGAGGCCCTGCTGATCGACAAAGCACAGTTGCTGACGCTAACCGCGCCGGAGATGACGGTTCTCATTGGCGGCATGCGTGTGTTGAATGCGAATGCCGGTCAATCCCAACATGGCGTGTTCACCAAACGGCCGGAAGCACTTACCAACGACTTCTTCGTGAATCTGCTCGACATGCGCACGGAGTGGAAAGCGGTTCCGGATGACAAGAACGTGTTCGAAGGACGCGACCGCAAAACCGGCGAGCTCAAGTGGACCGGCACCCGGGCCGACCTGGTGTTCGGCTCCAACTCGCAACTCCGCGCCTTGGCTGAAGTCTACGGAAGCTCGGACGCACAGGAGAAGTTCGTCGGTGATTTCGTGGCGACCTGGAACAAGGTGATGAACCTCGATCGCTTTGATCTTGCTTGATTTCTGAGGAAGCAGCGCCCGGGGTTAGGTCGTAGGAAATCGGCTTCCGCTAGTGTTCGAGCCGGGACACTACAGCGAGGCATACAGAGAGCCGCACGCCGTCAAGCGTGCGGCTCTTTCTCGTTGCGGATGTCCGCTGGTCGGCCAGCGGCCGGTACGGGTCGGCGGATGCCGGGATTAGCGCTAGCATGGCCGCTCGCTTCACCCCCAAACGTCCAGGAGGACGGCCGACCATGAGCAACCACGCATCTTTGACAGAACAGCTCGCTACGCAACTTCAAGGCGCCCCGTTGCAACAACTCTCTCAGCAACTCGGTATCGACCAGAATCAGGCCTCCAGTGCGGTCAGCGCCGCCCTACCCCTGCTTATGGGCGCATTGGGCCGCAACAGTGCGCAACCGCAGGGCGCTGAAGCATTGTTCGGAGCATTGCAGCGCAACCACAGTGGCTTGGATATCGGCAGCGTGCTGGGTGCGGTGATGGGTGGTTCCAGCACCCCGCAAACCAACGGCGCCGGCATGCTGGGGCATATTTTCGGCGGCAATCAGCCGCGTGCCGAACAAGGCTTGGCCCAGGCCACCGGTCTTGATGGCGACCGTGCCGGCCAACTGCTGAAGACCCTGGCACCTATCGTGATGGCCTTTCTGGCGCAGCGTATGGCGCAAGGCGGACAAGACGCCTCCGGCCTCAGTCGCACTCTGGGCCAGGAGCAGCAGCAAATCGCACAGCAGGGCGGTGTGGGCGGCGGTCTGCTGGGTGCGGTGCTGGATCAGGATGGTGACGGCCAGCTTGGACTGGGCGACCTATTGAAGATCGGCGGCGGGCTGTTGGGCGGCCGCCGTTGAGCGGACACGACTGAAAGCCCGCGACCGAAGCGCATGCGAATTGCGCTTCGGTCGTTCACTCCCTACATCGCGTCAATGTCGCCCAAGGCGCGAATCAGGCGTCTTGCCCGTTTATCAGGCTTGGACTGCGGTGCCTGGTAGCCGGTGCGCTCGGCGCGACGCTGTGCAGCTGCGGCTTCCCGCTTGATGCGCGAGTCTTCGCTCTCGTGATAAAGCGTCCTCGCAACGGTTGCGGGACCTCGTTGGTCACTGAATGCCGTGACCTGCACTTCGAATATTTCTTCGCCGCGCGCGATCTTCAATTCATCGCCCACCCGGACGCCGCGCGCGGGCTTGGCGCGTTGGCCGCCGATCTCGACCTTCCCCGTCTCCACGGCCTGCTTGGCCAATGCGCGGGTCTTGTAGAAACGTGCGGCCCATAGCCAGATGTCGAGGCGGATGCTGGGCGTGGAAGCGGGAATATCTGTCATGCGGTGTTTGGATTTGCAGTATCGAAATGTGGCTCAGGACGGCGGCTTGCCAACTGGGAGGCGGATTTCGGCGGATTGATCGTAGGCCTGCTGACAGGCCTTGGACATGTGGTAGTCGCGCACCGCTTGCTGCTGTTCCCTACTGGCGTCGACGGATAACGGCTGCGATGCAACAGCGCGCGCCTCATCAGCGCACCAAAGGTGCGGCGCCGGTGGGGAGGCGTCCTGGACATATCCGCCGCTGGCGCAACCTGCGGTGGAGGCAATCAGGGACAGCGTCAAAACCAAGAACATCTTCCTGTGCATGGAGTCAGCTCCGACGATCCGGGTACCGGCAGTTTGCTCCCGCCGGCCGCGGACCACAAACGCAAACGGCCACCCGAAGGTGGCCGTTGCTGCAACACTGAAGACGCCGATTACTTGGCGGCGGCAGCGGCGGCCTGGCGGGCCTGCTTGGCAGCGGCGTTGCCGGCCAGATCTTCCTTGATGCGGGCAGCCTTGCCTTCCAGTTCGCGCAGGTAGTACAGCTTGCCGGCGCGAACCTTGCCGCGGCGCTTCACTTCGACGGAGTCGATGATGTGGCTGTGGGTCTGGAATACACGCTCGACGCCGTAACCGTGCGAGATCTTGCGCACCGTGAAGGCGGAGTTCAGACCCGCGTTCTTCTTCGCGATGACCACGCCTTCATAGGCCTGCACACGCTCGCGGTTGCCTTCCTTAACCTTGACGTTGACGACAACCGTGTCGCCGGGGCCAAACGCAGGCAGCTCACGCTGGATCTGGGCGGCTTCGAATTCCTGGAGGAGATTGCTCATGATGGCACCGTTACTTGTTAGCGTGGTTGTGTCGTTCGACAACAAAAACTAATGCAGTCGCCGAATTGCGCTGCACGATATTCTTATGGGGTCCGGCAGCCAGTCATGGCCTAGGAACCGCGTATATTACCCGATTTCCTGGCTACGTGGCTAGGCTGTAGCTTAATTTTGCCTATTTCTGGCCGCGTTCCCGCCATTCCTGCCGGAACGCTTCCAAGAGAGAGAGATCGGCTTTGGACAACCGCGCCTCGTCCACCAGCTCCGGGCGCCTCAGCCAGGTCCGTCCCAGCGATTGCTGGCGGCGCCAGCGGGCAATGGCGGCATGGTCACCGGACCGCAGCACCGCAGGCACTTCGCCCAGCGCATGGACGCTGGGGTGGGTGTAATGCGGGCAGTCCAGCAAGCCATCGCCTTCGAAGCTGTCCTGAATGGCAGATTCGGCGTCATTCAGGACACCTTCCTGCAGCCGCGCCACCGCGTCGATGACCACCGCGGCCGCCAGTTCACCGCCGGACAACACGTAATCGCCGATCGAAATCTCTTCGTCCACCTCGGCCGCCAACAGGCGTTCGTCCACGCCTTCGTAGCGCCCGCACAGCAGAATCAGGCGCGGACGAGTGGCCAATTCGCGAACCTTCCGCTGGGTGAGCGGCTCGCCTTGCGGGCTCAGGTACACCACCGGCGCCGGCTCCGGGTCGGCCGCACGCGTCGCCGAAAGGCAAGCCAGTAGCGGCTCGATCATCATCACCATGCCGGGGCCACCGCCGAAGGGCCGGTCGTCGACGCGGCGGTAGCCGCCTTCGGCATAGTCGCGTGGATTCCAGCCCTGCAGTGCCAACAGGCCGCGCTCTTGCGCACGTCCGACAACGCCGAAGCCCGCGCACTGCGCGATGAATTCGGGAAACAGGCTGACGACGTCGATGCGCATGGCTGGAGGGTAGTAAAGGGGAAAGGGTGAATAGTGAAGGGTAAAAGCAGGTGCTGCATTTTCTCTGCACTATTTACTCTTAACTATTCACCCTTTGCCATTTACCGCTTCAAAAATCCGGGTCCCAATCGACGGTGACGACACCCGCGTCGAAGTCCACCGATTTGACGAATTCGGGCTCGACGAATGGGATCAATCGTTCGCGTTCGCCGCGCGCCACCAGCACATCGTTGGCGCCGGTGGAGAACAAGTGCGAGACATGGCCGAAGTCGGTGCCGTCCGCATTCATTACCCGCAGCCCCTCCAAATCCACCCAGTAAAACTCGCCGGGTTTGGGCGGAGGCAGCGCCGAACGTGGCACGTGGATTTCGGTCCCGCGCAATGCTTCCACCGCATCGCGGTCTTCCACGCCCGGGAACGTCGCAACCAGATGCTTGCCCGAGTCCTTGCCGCGCGCACCGCTTAGTTCGCGCTCGTCGCCAGCCGGATCGCGCAGCGTCCAGGGTTGGTAGCGAAAGATCGCATCGCGCGGTTCGGTCCAGGATTCGATCTTTATTTGGCCGCGCACACCAAAAGCGCCCACTACCCGCCCCAACAGAATCGTTTTCTGCTGGACGGTGGGGCGCTCGGTACTCATTTCGCTTGAAGGATGCGCCGCCGCAACGGCGCAACCGTTTAGGCCGAAACCTGAGTCTTGGCCGCTTCCTTGTACAGGCTGCGGACTTTCTCGGTGAGCTGGGCGCCATTGCCTACCCAATGATCGACGCGGGCGATGTCCAGCTCGACGCGCTTTTCGTTGCCGGCGGCGACCGGGTTGTAATAACCCACGCGCTCGATGTTGCGGCCGTCGCGCGCGCTGCGCGAGTCGGTGACGATGATGTGGTAGAAGGGACGCTTCTTCGCGCCGCCACGGGTGAGACGGATCTTGACCATTTGCTTGTTTTCCAGTGTTGCCCAGTCGCCAGAATGGCGAGGTAAGCCGAGCATTCTAAGCCATTGAATGCTTGAAGGAAACCGGGGTATGCGCCTTGTTTCTAGCTGATCACCTGCCAGGGCTGGCTGGCCAAGGCAGCCTTCAGCTGCGCCATCAGCGTCTCATCGGTGCCGAAGACGACCCCGTCGATGCCCAGCACCGGTTGGATTCCGCTGGCATTGGCGGCGAAAGCGGCGCGAAACCCCTTCGCCTCCCTCAGCGTCACCCGGCGCTGCTGCTGTGCCACCCCTAGATGGTTCAAGCCAGCCTGAAGCAGTTGTTCAGCTACGCCGCGCAGGGCGGGCGCTTCCGGCCAGACCACGTTCGCGCCGTCCCAAAAGCCAATATTCCAGATCGAACCTTCCGAAACTGCGCCGTCCGGGGTGACGAATAGTGCATCGTCGTACCCCGCCTGGATTGCCAGGCGCCTGTAATGGAACAAAGGAAACGTGCCCACGTGTTTGACGTGCGGCAATGGACGCACGAAAGGGTACGACTTCAGTTGTAACGCTGGCTTGTCCGAGCTTGCAGGCGGCGACAGCGACACCAGCAGGTCAGGAAGAAACGCGCCAGTGGGGTGCCGATAGTCGAAGCCGCGAGCGAACACGGTCAGGCGGAGCGAGCAATCCGGTTCGCCAGCGTCTAGCGCAATGCGCAGATTGTCCAGGATGCGTGCTGCTGGCAGGTCGCTGTCGAACAATTCGCGCGTAGCGCTTTGCAATCGACGCAGATGCAAGTCCAGGCCCTGCACGGCGCCACCGCGCACTTGCATCGACGTGAAATGACCGTAGTTGGTCAGCGCCAATGCGCGCAGATCATCAGCGCTGGCAGGGTGACCGTTGAGGAAGGCGATGGACATGGGGTGAGCAACGTCTCCGATGTGCGATCTCAGCTTTGCCTATAGGAATGATGTCGGCACGTCAGCAACATCGGACTGCGACGGCTAGTTAGACATCAAATCGCGACTTACGTCGTTCCTACATGAGCCGGTGCGGATCAACGGAACGGCATGCCGCCGCGCGCGCCACCCATCATGCCCTTCATGCCGCGCATCAGCCCTTTCATTCCGCCACCGGCCAATTTGCCCATCATTTTCTCCATCTGCTGATACTGCTTCATCAGCTTGTTGACGTCCGCTGGCGTGGTGCCGGAACCCCGCGCGATGCGGGCGCGGCGGGAGCCGTTGAGCAACGCCGGGTTGCGACGCTCCTTCTTGGTCATGGAATTGATGATGGCGACCATGCGCGGCACTTCTTTTCCTGCCGCCACCTGCTGCTTCACATGGTCGGGAATCTGTCCCATGCCGGGCAGCTTGTCCATCAGGCCGCTCAGGCCGCCCATATTTTGCATTTGCTCCAGCTGGTCGCGCATGTCGTTGAGGTCGAACTTCTTGCCCTTGGCGACCTTGGCCGCCAGCTTGGCCGCCTTTTCCTGGTCGACGTTTTGTTCGACCTGCTCCACCAGCGACAGCACGTCGCCCATGTCCAAGATTCGGTTGGCCAGGCGCTCGGGATGGAATACGTCCAGACCGTCGGTTTTTTCGCCCACACCGATGAACTTGATCGGCTTGCCGGTGATGTAGCGCACCGAAAGCGCCGCGCCGCCACGCGCATCGCCGTCGGTCTTGGTCAGCACCACACCTGTCAGCGGCAAAGCCTCGGAGAACGCTTTGGCCGTGTTGGCGGCATCTTGTCCCGTCATCGCGTCGACCACGAACAACGTCTCGACCGGCTTGACCGCTGCGTGCAGCGCCTTGATCTCGGCCATCATCGCTTCGTCGATCGCCAGACGGCCGGCGGTGTCGACGATCAACACGTCGGCGAAGGACTTGCGGGCGTCTTCGATAGCGGCGCGCACGATGTCTTCCGGCTTCTGGCCGGCGTCGGACGGGAAGAACAGCACGTCCACCTGCTGGGCCAGCGTCTTGAGCTGCTCGATGGCGGCCGGACGGTAGACGTCGGCGCTGACCACCATCACTTTCTTCTTGCGGCGTTCCTTCAGGTGCTTGGCCAGCTTGGCCGCGGTGGTGGTCTTGCCCGCACCCTGCAGGCCTGCCATCAGGATCACCGCCGGTGCCGGAACGTTGAGGTTCAGGTCGCTGGCGCTGGAGCCCATCACCGTGGTCAGCTCGTCGCGGACGATCTTGATCAGCGCCTGGCCCGGGGTCAGGCTTTTCAGGACCTCTTGGCCGACGGCCCGTACTTTGATGCGTTCGATCAGCGCCTGAACCACCGGCAGCGCCACATCGGCCTCAAGCAGCGCGATGCGCACTTCGCGGGTGGCTTCGCGGATGTTTTCCTCGCTCAGGCGGCCGCGGCCGCGCAGGCGCTCGATGGTGCCGGAAAGACGCTGGGTGAGGGATTCGAACATGGAGGTGTACTGCGGACGGTAAACGGGCACGGATTATAGCCCGGCGGCACGAAGGAGCCTTCCGGAACGGACAGCAAGGCTGACGAAGGAGCCTGGGCGGGCTCGTACCGGCTTGGCACCCGTTGAAGGGCAATGCCGATATGCGACACTTCTGCGATGACAATAATTCTCATCGCGGTAGCGCTCTATCTCCTGGCGACGGGGCTGCTGATCCGGTCCGTGATCCGGGACAGCGGGAACAGGTCGCGCCTGTGGCTATTGCCCGCGTTGGCGGCGGTGCTGCTGCACGGCGGCTATCACCTGTGGGTTGCGTGGGGAACGTCAGGCGGGCCCGACATGCACTTTTTCGCCGCGCTCTCGCTGGTCAGCCTGGGGATGGCGGCCATGACGTCGGTCGTGGGCGCGCAGGGTCGCATGGCGGCCGTGGGCGTCGTCGCTTTTCCGTTGGCGGCACTGCTTCTGTTCACGTATCACGCCAATGGCCATGTTCCCGCTCCCGCCTTGGATTGGCGTTTGCAATTGCATGCCTGGCTGGCGCTACTGGCCTACGCCACGCTGGCTATCGCGGCGTTGCTGGCGGTGATGCTGTGGGCACAGGAACGGGCGCTGCGCAGGCGCGAATTCCATGCATGGCTGCGTGCCCTGCCCCCGCTGACCGAACTGGAAGATCTGCTGTTTCGCACCATCGCGGTCGGTTTCGCGTTGCTTACGGTGACGTTGTTGACCGGCATCTTGTTCGTCGAGAATTTCTTCGCGCAGCACTTGGCGCACAAGACCGTACTGAGCATCCTTTCCTGGCTGGCGTTCGGCGCCTTGCTGGTGGGCCGCTGGCGCTACGGCTGGCGCGGTGGCAAAGCGGTGGGCTGGACGCTGGCGGCGATGACGCTGTTGGTGCTGGCGTTCTTCGGTAGCAAGTTCGTGCTTGAGTTGGTGCTGCAGCGGGGATGACACCAACTCGTAGAGCGGAGCTGCGCCCGGCGATAGGTCCGAATCAGTGGCAATGAGGCCGTCGCAACGGCAGGCGATAAGGAACAACCGTCTGTCGTAGAGCGGAGCTTGCTCCGCTGCTCTTAGCGCATCGGCTCCGGAAGCGCCCGGGATTTCATGGTTCAGGATGAAAAGCAGCGGAGCAAGCTCCGCTCTACGAGAAGCACTTCTAAGTGGCTATTCGCTACCACCTGCCGTTGCGACGGCCCCATTGCTACTGACGCCGAACTATCGCGAGGCGCAGCTCCGCTCTACGAGAAGCGCTTTTAAGCGGCTATTCGCTATCCGTGGCCCTACTCCGCTGCCGCCTCCAACGCCTGGGACAGCCGCTCCACCGCCACTACTTCCAACCCCTTGAACGCACCCGACTTTGGCGCATTGCCTTTGGGCACGATGGCGCGCTTGAAACCGTGGGTCGCGGCTTCGCGCAGGCGCTCCTCGCCGTTGGGTACTGGGCGGATTTCGCCGGAGAGGCCCACTTCGCCGAATGCGACGGTCTTGTCCGCCAAAGGTCGGTCGCGCAACGATGACAGCACCGCCAGCAATACCGGCAGATCGGCCGCGGTTTCCTGCACGCGGATGCCGCCGACGACATTGACGAACACGTCCTGGTCACCGACCACCACGCCACCATGCCGATGCAGCACGGCAAGCAGCATGGCCAGGCGGTTCTGTTCCAGGCCAACCGCCACGCGGCGTGGGTTGGACAAGGGTGACGAATCGACCAATGCCTGCACTTCCACCATCAACGGACGCGTGCCTTCGCGCGTCACCAGCACACAGCTGCCGGGTTGCTGCGTGCTGCCGCCCGACAGGAAGATAGCCGAGGGATTGGGCACTTCCTTCAGCCCTTTCTCGCCCATGGCGAAAACGCCGAGTTCGTTCACTGCCCCGAAGCGATTCTTGAACGCCCGCAATATCCGGAAGCGGCTGCCGCTTTCGCCTTCGAAATACAACACCGCGTCGACCATGTGTTCCAGCACGCGTGGACCCGCGATGCCGCCTTCCTTGGTCACGTGGCCGACCAGGAATACAGCGGTGCCTGTTTCCTTCGCGTAGCGCACCAGGCGGGCCGCGCTCTCGCGCACCTGGCTGACCGACCCGGGCGCGGCGGTCAACGATTCGGTCCACAGCGTCTGCACCGAATCGGCCACGATCAGCTTGGGACGGGTGGCAACCGCCTGGTCCAGTATCTTCTCGATGCCGGTTTCGGCCAATGCCTGCAAGTCATCCAGCGGCAGCCCAAGCCGCACAGCGCGTCCGGCCACCTGCGCCAGCGATTCCTCACCGGTCACATACAACGCTGGGAAATTCGCCGACATCGCCGCTAACGCCTGCAGCAGCAAAGTGGATTTGCCGATGCCTGGATCGCCACCCACCAATACCACCGCGCCTTCCACCAGGCCGCCGCCGAGCACGCGGTCGAATTCGCCGATGCCTGTGGAAACGCGCGCTTCTTCACTATGGCGCACATCTTTCAGCGCCGTGATCTTCGGCGCGTCCGCTTTACCCGCCCAACCCGAACGGCGTGCCGCCGGCGGTGCGCTACCGGCCGCCTCCAACACGATTTCCGAAAGTGAATTCCATGCACCGCATTCGCCGCACTGGCCTTGCCATTTGTTGAAATCGGCGCCGCATTCGCCACAGACATAGGCAATCTTGGTCGCCGTCTTACTCTTGGCCATAAGTTTCCATCGTGCTTGACGGCGTACAGAATAGCCGCGTCACGTCGCAGCTGGCGAGACACAGGCGTTCAGGCCGGCAAGAGGCGCTAGTGCCGCAGATGTAACGGGAACGAAGCGAGAATCGGATCAAGCTTGGCTTGCCGAGCGAAGAAAAAGACATCCCGCTGCTATAAACCATTCGCCGCATCACCCTCACGGATCGACAGCACGACATCCACAAGCAAAGAATCATCCGGATCGGGCACGACACGAAAACCGAACTGCTGGCACATCGCCAGCATGGTGCGGTTTTCGCGCAGCACCTGCCCTTCGATGACCCGCAGCCCCAGCCAGCGCGCATATTCGATCATGATCTGCATCAGCTGCCAGCCGATCCCCTGCCCTTTGAGATCGGAGCGCACCAGGATGCCGTATTCACCGCGATCATAGTCGGCGTCGGCATGCAAACGTACCGCGCCCAGCATCTCACCGCTCTCAGGATCAATGGCGACTAAGGCGATAGAACGCGCGTAGTCCATCTGTGTCAGTCGGGCGATGAACTCATGACTGAAATGCCGCACCGCCTGGAAGAAACGCAGGCGCAGATCTTCCTCGGTCACCTTCGCAAAGAATTCGCGGAACATCGCGTCGTCTTCCGGACGCACCGGGCGGACGAATGCCGGATGGCCGTCGGCGCGAATGATCGTTCTTTCCCATTCCTTTGGATACGGCAGGATGGCGAAACGCGAATGACTGCGGCCTTTGTGCAGGCGGCGCGGCTTGGAAATCGCCACGCGAGCATCCACGGCAACGACGCCATGCTTATCCGCCAGCAGCGGATTGATATCCAGCTCGCGAATTTCCGGAATATCCGCCGCCAATTGCGCCAACTTGACCAGCACCAGCGCCACCGCGCGTTCGTCCGCGGCAGGCATGTCGCGGTAGGCCTTCAGCAACCGCGAGACGCGAGTGCGCGCGATCTGCTCGTGCGCCAGCCGCAAATCCAGCGGCGGTAGCGCCAACGCTTTGTCGTCGATGATTTCGACCGCCGTGCCGCCGCGCCCGAATACGATCACCGGGCCGAAAGTCGGATCATCCGCGATGCCCACGATCAGCTCCCGCGCCTTCGGCCGTACCACCATCGGCTGCACCACCACGCCTTCTATGCGTGCCTCCGGCTTGAGCGTGCGTGCCCGGGACAGAATGGATTCGGCGGCCGTGCGCACGGCCTGTTCGCTGACCAGGTTCAGCCGCACGCCGTCGACATCGGATTTGTGCGCGATGTCCGGCGACAGCACCTTTACCGCCACTGCCTCACCGCCCGCCAGCAACGGTGAAGCCGCCCGCACTGCGGCATCGGGGCCATCCACCACCGTCACCGGGACAACCGGAATCCCATAGGCTTCCAACAACCGCACGGTCGCCAGTGGATCCAGCCAGGTCTGTCCGGCGGCGAGCGCTTCAGCCACGATGGTCTGCGCTGTGGCAACGTCGACACTGAAATCCTCGGGCAAGCTGGGCGGTGTTTCGATCAATGCCTGCTGCGCCTCCCGATAGCGCACCAGATGCATGAATCCGCGTACCGCATCGGCTTCCGTTGGATAGCTGGGTATCCGCGCCGCGTTGAGCGTCTCGATCGCGCCGTCGTCACCCAGCCAGACTGCGAACACAGGTTTGCCGCCGGAATGCCGGGGACGTTCGCCCGTCACGCGCGTCAAGGCTTGTGCCGTTTCGATGGAAGAGGAAAGCGCGGTGGGCACGTTGACCACCAGCACGGCATCATTATCCGAGTCGGTCAACACTGCCTCCAACGCGGCCTCGTAATGAGTGTTGTCGGTATCGCCAACGATGTCGATTGGATTGGAACGCGACCAGGCCGCTGGCAGCATCTTGTCGAGGCGGCGCACCGTTTCGTCCGACAGTGTCGCCAGGGTGCCGCCGAGGTCGACAAGGCGATCGGCTGCCAATGCGCCCACTCCACCGCCGTTGGTGACGATCGCCAGCCGACGCCCCGGAAACGTGCTGAGCCGGTGCAAGGTTTCGGCTGCCGCAAACAGCTCGTCCAACGCCATGACTCGCAGCAGGCCCGCACGCCGGAACGCCGCATCGTAGACCGAATCAGGACGTGCCAACGCGGAGGTATGGGTGAACGTCTCGCCTTTCACTGGCATATGGCGCCCGGACTTGACCACGACGACGGGTTTGGCGCGCGCGGCGGCGCGGGCAGCGGACATGAACTTGCGCGCGTCCTTGATCGATTCGACGTACAGCAGAATCGCGCGCGTTCGCGAATCGGTGGCGAAGAAATCGAGCAAGTCGCCGAAGTCGACATCCAGCGAACCGCCTAGCGACACTGCCGCGGAAAAACCAATGGAACGCGCCATGCCCCATTCGACGAGTCCAGCGGCGATCGCGCCGGACTGCGAAATCAGCGCCAGGTCGCCAGGCGGCGGACAACGTGCCGCGATGCTGGCATTCAATGCTGCGCCCGGTGCCATGATGCCGAAACTGCCCGGCCCGACGATCCGGAGGCTTCTGGAACGCGCAAGCGCTTCGAGTTCTTCGGCGATGGAGCCCCGCCCTTCACCCAGCCCCCCGGTTAGTACCACTGCCGCGGAAACGCCCTTGTCGGCGGCGGCGCGGATAGTGTCCGGCAGCACCCGCGGAGGCGCGGTGATTACCATCAGTTCGGGCGTCCATGGCAAATCGCCGATCCGCGATACCGCCTTGACGCCATCGATCTCGCGGTAACGCGGGTTGACCAGGCCGATTGGCCCGGCAAATCCACCTTCGCGCAAATTTCGCAGCACGATGCGGCCCACCGAACGTTCACGCGGGCTGCCGCCGACAATCGCCACCGACTCCGGCTGGAAGACCGACTGCAGTCGATATGTGCTCATCTTGGGCCTGTTACGGTGTGCGCCAAAGATACACCGCTGTGCCGCCATTGCCATCAGCCATAGCAGACTCAGCAGCGGAACGACGCAGCTACCAGCTCTACACGGCCTTCATGCCCGCTGACCTAACGTGAACTTGAAATGGAACCATGTGCGAGGTCTTCCACGTGCATCGCAGCAGGCTCGGGCAAATCATCATCGATTGCCAGGTCACCGACCTTGATACCGCCGCCCACTTTTGGTCATCGGCCCTGGGACACGAGTGCCAACACCTCAAGGACCCGGCAGATGCGCACTATCGACAACTGGTCACCGAGGAAGGGCAGCTGTGCATTCTGCTGCAGGCGGTGGATCACCCAAGTCGCGTGCATCTGGATATCGAATCCACCGATGTCGAAGCCGAAGTACAGCGACTGGAAGCACTAGGCGCTCGTCGTGTCCAACAAATCCGTACGTGGTGGATCATGGAAGCGCCGACCGGGCACCGGTTCTGCGTTGTCCGCCAGCAACGTTCCGGCCTGGAGGAGCATGGTCATCCATGGCAATAAAACATCGAAGAGGGTGCGTCCCTGTAGGAGCGGCGTCCCGCCGCGAGCTCTTCCCGTCAGATCGCGACAGAAGCAAAATCTCGCGCCAAGGGTGGCGCTCCTACAAACCTATCGGGAAGCGGTGCGCAGGCGGACACAATCGCGACTCACGTCGCCCCAACAGTGAGGCTTCCCTTCCCCGCCTCAATGACCCTGTACCCGTTCCGGCCTCCCTCTTTTGCGGCATAGAGGGCATCGTCCGCACCCACCATCAAATCTTCCGCGACAACGTTCCCGGCAGCAAACGCCACTCCGATGCTGGTAGTGACCGTCAATCTTGCCACCCCTATCTCAACAGGCTCTCTCATCGCTTCGAGTATCTTGGCGGCGATCGCTTCAGCGGCCTGAATCCGCGTGACGTCTTCCATGAGGATGACGAACTCGTCCCCACCAAGCCGAACCACCAAGTCCGTGGTTCGAACGTTTGACGTAAGGCGTTGCGCAAACGTCTGAATCACCCTGTCTCCGGCCGCATGGCCGTATGTGTCGTTGATTCGCTTGAAATGGTCGATATCCAAATACATCAGCGCCACCGGCCTTCCACTGCGCTCAAGCCGCGCAAGCGCCAACGGCAGACGCTGCTCAAGTTGCCGGCGATTGGCCACGCCGGTCAACGCGTCCACTTGACTCAAGCGCTCCAGCTCACGCCGGCTCGCCTCCAATGCCTCTTCAGCCGCCACCCTGTGGCTGATGTCACGCCCCGCGAGTATCAGATCCATTTCACCGATCTGTTGCTCGCTGGGTATGGGGCTCATGATGACTTCCATCCATATGTGGTGGCCGTCCTTGTGGCGTACGCGATACCTGAGCGTCTGCGGCTCTCCCAAGGTCAGCACCTCCGTCATGGCAGCCCGCTGCCTTGCGCGGTCGGCGGGATGAACCAGATCCCAGCGCTGGCCCAGCATTTCCGACGGCTGCCAACCGAGTGTGTCGATCGATGACGGCGATACATAAACACGCTCGCCATCCGCCTTGAGCCGCACGATAAGATCCCCGGAGTAATCTGCAAGCAATCGATACCTGCGCTCGCTCTCGCGCATGCGGGTGTTAAGGCGGTCTCGTTCGGCCATGGCCAGGACCACGGGAATCGTCATCAGGCAGCCGCCAGCGATATACAACTGAAGCAGCGCAATTCGCCCTGCAGTACCGATGTCTTGCAAGAGCCACAAGGGACCATGGCCCGCTGACGTGAGGGCGCTACCGATGGTCGCCAAGAGAATGACGCCCCCCGCCACGCCGAGGAACCGGTGCCGGAAGGCGCCTAGCAGCAGCGGCGGATAGGTCATGAATAGCAAAGGATAGTCAGCTAGAAATACCGCCACGCCAACCGCTGCGATGAGCAACATGCTAATCGCAAAGCTGAGTCGCTTGCCTGACGGCGCGAGGGCGCGGAACCCCTGCCGGTGAATGGCAAGGGTTGTCGTTGCGATGATTACCATTCCGACAACGTGCGCAGCGTACCAACCGATAAAGTTCGCCCAGAACGGACTGTCGTAGATAAACCAAGTCACGGTTGATGCGAGTGAGCCCGACAGAGCGCACGCCACCAGTGTGCTGGCTGTCGCAACGCCACCTAGGCTAACCCAGTGCTTAGGGTCGCCCACATCGGGAACTTTGTAGCGAACAGCGCCCGCGACCGTAAGCACCTCAATGAGATCGCAAAGGCTTATCAACAGGGCCGAGAGCCCGGAGCCACCGGCGAGAAGCTGGGCAGCACTATTCGCCAAGAGGCCGGTAACGATATACGCAGGCCAGGCGGACGTCGGCTTGGAAAGCAGCCAACCCGTGAATATGCCGTTGCCAATCCAGATCGCAGCGAGCTCGCCCGGCCCCTTCGCCAACGTCAGGGACAACCATGCAGTGGCCCCTATCAAGAAACCCATCGTGAGATGGTCTACCCACGGGCGCGCTGGCAACTTGGTTGGCATTCAGTAGGTCCGCCGCTGGAAGCCCCCGAATAGTAGGCCAATCGCCTGCTGTTATGAACCTCGATCAAGCGCGCGTGAGTAGCCCCGAGAGAAAGAAGACGCAAACAACACAACACCGTGACGGGCAGAAGGGCAACCATCACATTTTCCCGCACCACACGGCATTCTGCGAAGCCTCCAGCAAAAGCGAGTTATTTTTCAGACCTTCCCAGGAGAAATCCTCGATACGTTTCTTGAGATGCGCAAGAACGCATGCTTAGACATTAAAAATGATCCAGGCCATGTCTCGGCCCAACTATCGAGCCGACTGACGCCGCGATCTGCCGCGCCGACCGACAACCATAGCCAACGGCGCATGTTCAACGAAGCCGCCGTCCAAAGCAATTCCGACTTCGATAGCGGTTACGATGCACGCCAGCACCCGCGACGTACTCAGGACAGCCATGCGTCAGATACTCCTGCTTGCCGCGCTGTTGATCAGCGCCCCATCCGCTTCACTGCAAGCCGAAGAAACAGCCACGCAGCTGCGGCAGATGGCTTGGCTAGCCGGCACCTGGAAACGCGTCGAGCTGCCCGATGGCCAGAGCGGCTATGAACGATGGACGTACGACGACGCACAGGGTTTCGTCGGAATTGGAGTGACCGAGCGCAACGGCAAGACTACATTCGAGGAAAAGCTGCGTATCGTACCGAAGGACGGCACCGTCTATTACGTAGCCGATGTTCCGGAAAATGCGCAACCGGTTTACTTCAAACTAACCAAACTCAGCGAAACCGAATTCTCATTCGAAAACCCCACGCACGATTTCCCACAAAAGATCGCCTATAGAAAAGACGGCTCACACTTGCACGTCAAAGTGTTCGCCGGCGAAAAAGCCGAGCAATTCGAATTCGAACGCCAGCGTTGAGGCAATCAGCGCTGACGATAAACGAGGCAACCGTTCAGCGGCGGCAACATGAGGATGCACGCCACTCACACCCGGCATTGCCCGCCACGGAACCCTGCAAAAACAAAGCCCCGCATCAGCGGGGCCTTGTCTAACCTGGTGCCGGAAATAGGAATCGAACCTACGACCTACGCATTACGAATGCGCCGCTCTACCAACTGAGCTATTCCGGCGGGGCTGCAGATTCTAGGCGTCGCGCGGGGTGTGGTCAATTCGGAGCGTCCGTGAACGGGCGGGATTCATAGCAAAGGCCGCAGGTGGTCGGCCAGGCGCAGGCTCATGGATACCAGGGTGAACGTGGGAAACGCCCATCCGCCGGTGGGAAATACGGAGCTGCCCGCGACATAGAGGTTGCTCATGCCGTGGACGCGGGAATTGAGGTCCACTACGCCCTGACTGGGGTGTTCCGCCATGCGCGTGGTGCCTATGTGGTGGGCGGTTCCTTGGATCTGCGGGCTCTCGTCGCGTCCGTTGGCCAGCCACGGCTGGAGTTCGAATCGGCCGTTGCAGGCCCGCGCCAATTCGGAGCCGAACATTGACGCGGCCGTCCGATAGGTATGCCAGTCCAGTGGGGTCAGCCGCCAATCGATGCGCACCTTGCGCTGGCCCAGCGCATCGGTTTCTTGCCCTAGCGTTATGCGGCTGTCCGGATTGGGGGCTTGCTCGAAAAAGCCCACTACGTCGACGCGTTCGGTTTCCACCAGGGGTTTTCCGGCCCGCTTCCGCAGCATGGCTCGGGCGACATCGCCGAATCCTCCGCCAAGATCCAGAGCCAGCGAGCCCATTGTGCGTGCTGCCGGCTGCGGCGCACCGCAGCCCGCCATGCCGGGTGTGCCGGTATGTATCTTCCCTTCCAAGGCCATCGAATCATCGCGCGAGGGTTTACGCATGGCTTTACGCAAATCACGCAGGGCCCTCACTCCCCGAGGGACCGGACCCTCGACGGCGATCGGCCGAACGCGGCTGCTCAATAGTCGGTGCCCGCGCTGCGCGGGCTCGGACAAACAGAGTTCGGGAAAAGCAGGTGCAACGCCTTTTCCGCCTTTTCGGTTATAGGCCCACGTTACCTGCTCTGAAGCGCCAGTAGTCAGGGTGCCCAGGATTCCGCTGGGGTGATCCATGAAATAGCGCCCGACCAGATCGCGGTCGTTACCCAATCCTGCCTTCGCGACCGAATCCGAAAGCAGCAACAATCGTGCGTTTTCTATTCCACCGCTCGCCAGAACGTACTGCTTTGCACGCACGGTTCCGCGCTGTCCGTGAAGCGAGGAAACCTGCACTTGCCGAACACTCCGCGCGTCGGGGCAGCTCTCCAGTTGCAGTGCATTGACGTGCAGGAACACTTGGATGTTGGGCGCACGCCTCAGGTCTTCACCGTAGGTTTCGGCAAAGTAGACCGGGCTGAGAACGAAATTGCGATTGACCAGCTTGTCTTCGTCGAATGACGGCGGCTTTCGTGCAGGAGCCGTATGGAAAGAGCCTTCGCCGAAATCATGTCCGTCGATCCTCAATAGCGAACGGGCACGGGAATAGAAAGGTTGCAGTTGCTCGTAACTCAGTGGCCAACCGCTATGCGGCACCCATTCACGGCATTCAAAATCAAGATGGGATAGCGGGATGCAACCGCCACCCCACACATTGGTGCTGCCGCCGAAAGCGCGTAAACGGCAAGCCGCGGCATTGAAGGGGGCCTGGCCAACCGAAGTTCCTTCGCACAGCATCTGGCTGTTTGCTTCCGCATTCATCCCTCCGCTTTCCAGCACGCACACGGTCACGGAGGTGTTCAGGAACTCCCGCGCTATGGTGATTCCCGCCGGGCCGGCGCCAATAATGCAAAGATCGACTTCGATCTCCGAAAACGGATCGTTTCGATAGTCGAATATCACCCCGCCTCCTGTTCGAATAGCCGAGTTATTCGGACCAGACCTTACTAGAGACGAAAAAGCCGGCAATGGCCGGCCAACAAAACAGAACAGATGAACGGAGTGGACATGCCGCAGCTATCGCGCTGTCCGTACCCCTGCTAGAACATTTTCGAATCAATGTTTATAGTGGGAGGTTGTTTCGTCACCCCCGCGAAGGCGGGGGCCCAGCGACTTGGCCGCGATCTGGACGGTTCTCAACAGCCGAATGGCTGGTCAAGTCGCTGGGTCCCCGCCTTCGCGGGGACGACGGCGCGGCAACTATCTGGGCCAAAAACGCGCCAGAACCAAGCCCGGTCAACTCACCAACCGCAACCGCAGCTCCTTGGGCAGCGCGAAGACCATATTTTCCGGCTCGCCTTCCAACTCGCCGACGCCGCTGGCGCCCAGTTCCCGCAGGCGCTGGATGACGCCGTCTATCAGCACGTCAGGGGCAGAGGCACCGGCGGTTACACCGATACGCTGTTTGCCCACGACCCAGACCGGGTCGATTTCCTGTGCGCCGTCGATCAGGTAAGACTCCACGCCATCGCGCTCGGCCAGCTCACGCAGGCGATTGGAGTTGGAACTGTTGGGCGAACCGACCACCAGGACCAGATCGCACTGCTTGGCCAGATCGCGCACGGCATCCTGCCGGTTCTGAGTGGCGTAGCAGATGTCGTCGTTCTTGGGCCCCTGCATCTTCGGGAACTTGTCCTGCAGCGCCCGGATAATACCCACCGTATCGTCCACCGACAGCGTGGTCTGGGTGGTATAGGCCAGGTTTTCCGGCTGGCCGACTTGCAGCGAGGCGACTTGATCGATGTCCTCGACCAGATAGATGTGCCCGGTGCCGCCCTCGGCACTCCATTGGCCCATGGTGCCTTCGACTTCCGGGTGGCCGGCATGCCCGATCAGCACTACGTCACGGCCGGCTCGGCAATGGCGGGCGACTTCGAAGTGCACTTTGGTTACCAACGGACAGGTGGCGTCGAACACCTTCAGACCGCGCTGATCGGCTTCCTTCCGAACCGCCTGGGAAACACCATGCGCACTGAAGATCACGGTGGCGCCATCCGGCACTTCGTCCAACTCTTCCACGAAGATCGCGCCGCGCTGCTTTAGATCGTCCACCACAAACCGGTTGTGCACCACTTCATGGCGCACATAGATGGGCGCGCCCAGCGTCTCGATGGCGCGCTTGACGATTTCGATGGCACGGTCGACGCCGGCGCAGAAACCGCGGGGATTGGCGAGCAAGACTTTCATAAATGGACCGTCCGGTCAGGCGGGTTCTTCAACAAGGACGTTGGCACGCCATTATCACGCTTTCTTACTACGCTTGCCGTCAAACAGCCCGAACAGCGCAATACCGACGGCGCCGGCCACGATGGCGGAATCGGCCAGGTTGAAGGCGGGCCAATAATGATCGCGCCAGTGCCATTGAATGAAATCGATCACGTGGCCATGCATCAGCCGGTCGATGACGTTGCCCAAAGCCCCGCCAACCACCAGCGAGTACGGTAGCGCCTGGCGCCAGTCACCCCGGGCGGCACGCGAGAGCCAGAACGTCAGCAACCCGCTGATCCCCACCGCCAAACCAGTAAAGAACCATATCTGCCAGCCCCCCGCGTCACTCAGGAAACTGAATGCAGCGCCGGTGTTGTAGGTGCGATACCAATTCCAGAAGCCCTCGATCACGGGGATCGCGGTGTACTCCGGTAGGTCGCGCAGCACCCAGGCTTTCGACCATTGGTCCAATGCGATGACGACCACCGACAGGATCAGCCAGATCAGCGCATTGGGTTTTGGATGTTTCGACATGAATGCCTTTGTTTTTAATCCTTCTCCCTCTGGGAGAAGAGCCTGCCCCGTACCTGATACGGGGTGCCCGAAGGGGATGAGGGAATGGACTATCGGATCACGGAAAGCGTGCTACGGAATGCGAACAGATCACTCTCTCAGGCGAAGACAGCAAAGCCTAGAACCATTTCCGATCCTCTCCCTGTCCGTCCACATTGCTCACGCAGCGCCCGCACAATTCCGGATGCTCCGCATGCGCACCGACATCAGCGCGATGATGCCAGCAGCGCACGCACTTGGTCTTCTTGGTCGGTTCGGCCAGGACAAAGACTTCGTCCGCATCTACCGGCGTTACCGTGACGTCGCCGCTGATGAAAAGAAAACGCAGTTCTTCGGCCAGCGGCTGCCACTTGGCGGCCGTCGCGGCGTTGACGGAAATTGCGATCTCCGCTTCCAACGCGGCGCCGATCAATCCGTTGGCGCGCATCGGCTCCAGCACCTTGGAAACCTGTTCGCGCAAGGCCAGCAGCTGGTCGAAATCTTGCGCAGACAGCGCACCATCCGTCGGCATCGGCGCCAGACCGTCGTACCACGTCGCGAACAGCACGTTGCCGACGTGTTTGCCCGGCAGATAATTCCACATTTCGTCTGCGGTGAAGCTGAGTACCGGCGCGATCCAACGTACGAACGCCTCGGCGATGTGGTACATCGCACTCTGCGCCGAGCGGCGGCCGCGCGAATCCCCGCGCATGGTGTACAGACGATCCTTGGTGACGTCCAGGTACAACGAACCCAAATCCACACTGCAGAAGTTCAACAGCGCCTGCACGATCTCGGCGAAATCGTAGCGCTCATAAGCCGCGGTGATCTTCTGCTGGGTTTCCCAGGCGCGGTGCACGATCCAGCGGTCCAGCGCCACCATGTCTTCCAACGGGCATAGATCGCGCGCGGGCTCGAAGCCATGCAGGTTGCCCAACAGGAAGCGCGCGGTGTTGCGCAGGCGGCGATAGGCGTCGGCGTTGCGTTTCAGGATTTCCTGCGACAGCGACATCTCGTTGCTGTAGTCGGCCGAGGCGATCCACAGGCGCAGGATATCCGCACCCAGGTTCTTCATGATGTCTTGCGGTTCGATGCCGTTGCCCAGCGACTTGGACATCTTGCGGCCGTGCTCGTCCACGGTGAAGCCGTGGGTCAGGCACTGCTTGTACGGTGCTCGCTTGTCGATGGCCACGCCGGTGAGCAGCGACGACTGGAACCAACCGCGGTGCTGATCCGAACCTTCCAGATACAGGTCGGCCGGCTTGCCCAGGCCGCGTTCCAGCAGTACGCCCTCGTGGGTGATGCCGGAATCGAACCAGACGTCCAGGATATCGGTGATCTTGTCGTAGTCAGCGGCTTCGGCGCCCAACAGATCAGCCGTGTCCAGCGTGTACCAGACGTCCACGCCACCCTGCTCCACGCGATCCGCGACGGCATGCATCAGTTCCACGCTGCGTGGATGCGGCTCGCCGGTTTCGCGATGCACGAACAACGCGATCGGCACACCCCAGGTGCGCTGGCGCGAGATGGTCCAATCCGGGCGGCCTTCCACCATTCCGGCGATGCGTGCCTGGCCCCATTGCGGGAACCAGCCTACGTGCTTGATCGCTTCCAACGCATCGGCGCGCAGGTTGGCCTGCTCCATCGAGATGAACCATTGCGGCGTGGCACGGAATGCAATCGGAGTCTTGTGGCGCCAGCAGTGCGGATAGCTGTGCTCGAACTTGGCGAACGCCAGCAACGAGCCGTTCTCGCGCAGTACGTCGACCAGTACATCGTTCGCTTTCCAGATATGCAGGCCGGCCAGTTCGACACCATTCGCAGGCGGGGTCGAAGGCAGATAGACGCCACGGCCATCCACCGGGTTGAGCTGCGCCGCTGTGTATTTATCGAGCAGGCCATATTGCTTGCCCACTACATAGTCGTCCTGGCCGTGGCCGGGCGCGGTGTGGACGGCGCCGGTGCCGTCTTCGGCCGACACGTGATCGCCCAGCACGATGGGAATGTCGCGTTCGGAATAGAACGGATGCGCGAGCATCTGATTTTCCAACGCAGTGCCGCTGACGCGCGCATGCACGACCGCTTCCTGCACGCCATAGCGTTGCAGCGCACGCGCCGCGAGCGCATCGGCAAGAATCAGCCAGCGGCGATGTCCGTCATGCAGTGGACCTTCGACGAGTGCATATTCCAGGTCGCCGCCTAACGACACCGCCAGCGAAGCCGGGAGCGTCCAGGGCGTGGTGGTCCAGATCGGCAATGCGATGTCCACGCCCGCCGGCAACTCCACACCGAAGATACGCGCCAGCGCCTGGCTATCGCGCGCTGTGTAGGCAACATCGACGGCGGGTGAAACCTTGTCCTGGTATTCGATCTCCGCTTCGGCCAATGCCGAACCGCAGTCGAAACACCAATGCACCGGCTTCACGCCGCGCGTCAGGTGACCATTGGCGACGACCTTGGCCAGCGCACGGATCTCGTTCGCTTCGAACCGGAAGTCCAGCGTTTTATACGGATTTTCCCAATCGCCTATAACACCCAGGCGCTTGAAGTCCTTGCGCTGGATGTCGATCTGTCCGTTGGCGTATTCGCGGCACTTTTGCCGGAACTCCACCGCATCCAGTTTCACGCCGACCTTGCCGTACTTTTTCTCGATGGCAATTTCGATAGGCAAGCCGTGGCAATCCCAGCCTGGAATGTAGGGCGCATCAAAACCGGCCAGGTATTTGGACTTGACGATAATGTCCTTGAGGATCTTGTTGACCGCGTGGCCCAAGTGGATCGCGCCATTGGCGTAGGGCGGACCGTCGTGCAGCACGAACAGCGGGCGGCCCTTGGCGTTGTCACGCAGCTGCGCGTACAAGCCATCGGCTTCCCAGCGCGCCAGTGTGTCCGGCTCGCGCTTGGGCAGGTCGCCGCGCATCGGGAATTCCGTTGCGGGCAGATTTAGTGTGGCTTTGTAATCCTGAGTCACGCCGTCGCTCGTTGTTTTTCTGCGGTAAGGAGACGACGCGCAGTTTCGGCGTCGCGTTGCATCTGCTCGGTAAGGCTGGGCAGATCGGGGAACTTCAATTCTTCGCGCAGTTTTGCGACGAATTCGACTTCGATATGGCGGCCGTACAAATCGCCATCGAAATCGAAGAGGTGTGCTTCCAGTAGCGGCTCCACGCCATCCACGGTAGGCCGGGTGCCGAAGCTGGACACCGAAGGCCACGGATGGTCGCCCACACCATGCACCCAGGTGGCATAGATGCCGGACAACGCCGGTGTTTTCGGGAAGCGCAAATTGGCGGTTGGGAAGCCCAGCGTGCGGCCTAGTTGTTTGCCTCGCACCACACGTCCGCTGATCGCGTAGGGTCGACCCAACAACCGCGCCGCGCCCGAGAAATCGCCGTTGCGCAGCGCCTCGCGGATGCGGGTGCTGGAGACGCGTTCGTCCTGCACGTGCACCGGTTCGATTTCGCCGGCAGTGAAACCCAGGTCGCTGCCCATTCGCTGCAAAAGCGCCAGATCGCCGCCACGGCGATGGCCGAACCGGAACTCGGGACCAATCCAGACTTCCCGCGCATTCAAGCGCTTCACCAGCACGGTCCTGACGAACTCTTCCGCACTCATCGCAGACAGTGCGGCGTTGAAACGCAGCAAACCCACCCAATCCGCGCCCAGTGCGTGAAGCCCTTCGACTTTGGCACGCGCCAGCGTCAGGCGCGGCGGCGGATTCTCTTTGGCGAAGAATTCCCGCGGCAGCGGTTCGAAAGTCAGCGCCGCCGCAGCGACCCCGCATTCACGCGCACGCGTAACCGCATGGCGCACCAGCGCGCGGTGACCCGAATGGAGGCCATCGAAGGCGCCGATGCAGACCACGCTTCCCTGCGGACACAAAGGCCCGCCATCGACGTCACGAAACAGCCTGCTCATAGATGCTTGGTTGGTTTACGACCGGAAACGGCCTGACCGATGCGAAATACCCACATCCCATGAAGTATAGCCGGCCCGTCCAGTCTCAATGCCCCTTCAGATCGCGCAAGCGGATGCCTTGCAGCCAGAGTAGCGCCGCGTACAGCGCGCCACCGGAGCCGACCAGCACCGCCAGATGCCAACCGCGCTCCCACCAGGCCCAGTCCGACCAATCCGGCCAGACCAACCGGAAGGCGATCAGCACCACGGCCATGGCCAGGGAGGCGACACCGATCTGACGCAGGAAACGGCCCCAGCCAGGCTGGCGCTGATAGACGCCGGCGCGGCGCAGATACCACGCCAACTGCACCGCATTGGTCCAGCCAGCCACTGCAATCGCCAGCGCCAGCAATGCATGCGCACCGGGGATGTGAGCTAGCGCGTCCAAGTACCGGCCGTCCGCCTTCGCCAGCGCAGCCTGTCCCACCTCAGTCAGCATCAGCAGACCGATGAAGAACAAAACGGTGGCCACCACGTTCACCAACACCGAGACTACGGCCGCCTTCACCGGCGTGCGGGTGTCCTGCCGCGAATAGAACGCCGGTGCCAGCACCTTCACCAGCAGAAAAGCAGGCACCGCAGTGGATTGGGCCATCAGGCTCCAGCTGATCATGCGCGTGTCTTCTGCGGTCAGATTGCCATATTGGAACAGCGTCGCGAAAAGCGGCTCGGCGCTGAGAACCAAGCCCAAACAAGCCGGAATGCCGATGAGCAAACAGAGGCGGAAACCCCAGTCCAGCCCTTTGGAAAAACCTTCCGGATCGGTGACTGCATGGCGGCTGGATAGATGCGGCAGGATCACTGTACCGATGGCTACGCCGAACATGCCCAACGGGAACTCCAACAGGCGGTCGCTGTAGTACAGCCAGGTCATGCTGCCGCCGATCAGGAACGACGCCGCCATGGTGTTGAACAGCAGGTTGAACTGCACCACGGACGAGCCAAATAGCGTTGGCACCATCAGCTTCATGATCTTGCGAACGCCCGCGTGGGCAGCACCCCACTTGGGACGCGGCAGCAATCCCAGCTTGGCAAGGGCTGGCAATTGGAACAACAACTGAAGGATGCCCGCGAAGAACACGCCCCAGGCCAACGCCATGACGGAACCGTCCATCAGCGGGGCCAAGCCTAGAGCAGCGGCGATCATCGCTAGGTTGAGCAGAACTGGCGACAGTGCGGGAATGGCAAAGCGCTGGTAGCTGTTCAGGATGCTGCCGACCAGCGAGGCCAGCGAGATGAACAATGCGTACGGGAAAGTGAGGCGCAGCATCTCGATCAGCAACTGGTGCTTCTCGCCGCCCGCATCGAAGCCCGGCGCTATGACCTGAGTGAGCCAAGGTGCGAAGGCGATAACCAGCGCCGTCATGACCACCAGCGCGGCCGTCAAAGTGCCGGTGACCCGGTCGATCAACTCCCGCACGGCCTCGGGTCCATGCTTCTCCTTGTACTCGGCCAGCACCGGTACAAAAGCCATCGAGAACGACCCTTCGGCCGAAAGCCGCCGCATGAAATTGGGAATCCGGAATGCTGCAATGAATACGTCCATGGCCGGATTTGCCCCGAACACGATGGCGTATATCTGATCGCGGACCAGGCCCGAAACCCGCGAAATGAAAGTCATCGCGCTAAAAATGGCCGAGGACCGCAGCAGGCGGTGGCCGCTCATCAGGCGCTCTCCGCGGCCGAACGGCCCGGGTTGACCCAAACCCCTGAATAGTCCATACTTTTCTGTCTAATTTCCCGCAATTTCATCTCTACCCCAGCTTTCAGGAACCCACCGTGGCCAATATCAAGTCCGCCAAGAAGCGCGCCAAGCAGACCGTCGTGCGCAATGCGCGCAACGCAGGTCAGCGTTCGATGCTGCGCACCGCCGTCAAGAAAGTGCTCAAGGCCCTTGACTCCAACGACGCCGCCGGCGCCCAAGCCGCTTTCGCTGTCGCCCAGCCGATTCTGGACCGTTTCAGCTCGCGCGGCCTGATCCACAAGAACAAGGCTGCTCGCCATAAGAGCCGCCTGACCGCCCGCATCAAGGCCCTTCAGGTCGCTGCCTGATACGGCATTGACGGGAAAACAAAAAAGCCCGGCTTCGGCCGGGTTTTTTGTTGTCTCGAGAGAAGGGCCGCAACGTAGAGCGGAGCTTGTTGCATCCCCTCGCGGGGCTCCGCTGCCTTTCATTCTCCGTTCGGCAAGACCCTCAAAGCAGCGGAGCAAGCTCCGCTCTACATAGGGGTGACAGGCCGCTGCCTCAACCATCGTTTTGCGCGGCCTCTTGCGCTTCTTCGCGCTGACGGTCGAAGAATGCCATCACGTCCTGCATGATCGGCCAGGTACCTTCACGCGAGATCGCCGAGACCAAGTACCAGGGGCCACTCCAGCCTAGCTCGTCAATGATTTCGCGAGCACGCGTCTGCGCCTCATCCTCGAACATCAGATCGGCTTTATTGAGCACCAGCCAACGCGGTTTCTGCAGCAGTTCCGGGTCATGCCGCTCCAGCTCGCGCTCGATGGCGCGCACCTGCTCCGCGGGCGAAGCCACCACGCCGCTGTCAGCAAACTCTTCTGAAACCGGCGCCATGTCCACCAGATGCAGCAACAACCGGGTGCGCTGAAGGTGTCGCAAGAACTGCGCACCCAGGCCAGCTCCATCCGCGGCACCCTCGATCAGACCAGGGATGTCGGCGATCACGAAGCTGCGATGCGCTTCCACACTGACGACGCCCAGGTTCGGGTACAGCGTAGTGAAGGGGTAGTCCGCCACTTTCGGCGTGGCCGCGGACACCGCGCGGATGAACGTGCTCTTGCCGGCATTGGGAAAGCCCAAAAGGCCCACGTCGGCCAACAATTTCAGTTCGAACTTCAGCAAGCGTTGCTCGCCCTCTTCACCCGGCGTGGCCTTGCGCGGCGCGCGCGTGATCGAGCTCTTGAAGTGCATGTTGCCCAGGCCGCCCTTGCCGCCCTTGGCCACCAGCAGGCGATCGCCCTGCCGGGTCAGATCGCCGATCACTTCGTCGGTTTCGACGTTGATGATGACGGTACCCACCGGCACCGTAATGGTCAGATCGTCCCCCGCCTTGCCGTACATCTGCCGGCCCATGCCGTTCTCGCCACGCTGGGCGCGGAACTGTTTCTGGTGGCGGAAATCAACCAGCGTATTGAGGTTTTCGTCGGCGACCACCCAGACATTGCCGCCGTTGCCGCCATCACCGCCATCCGGCCCACCCAGAGGAATGAACTTCTCCCGCCGGAAGCCAATGCAACCATTGCCGCCATTGCCGGCGATGACTTGGATTTCTGCTTCGTCTACTAGTTTCATGGGGGACCGGAAATGAGCGGGGAACGGGGAACGGGGAACGGGGAACGGGGAACGGGGAATGAAATAGTGCGTCGAAGGAAGAGTCTAGCGGCCTGCGGTGGAATGGCGGCATACACCGCGTCGCATCTGACTATAGAAAGCATGTGGAAGGGTCAGAGGTAGTGATCTCTCATTCCCAGTTCCCCGTTCCCCGTTCCCGCCTTTTCACGGCTTCCCAACGAAAAACCCCGCCGAAGCGGGGCTTTCCAATGTGCAGCGGGAACCGGAAGGCTTACGCCTCGGTCACCACGCTGACGGTGCGGCGCTTCTTCAGACCCTTGGTCGAAAACTCGACCTTGCCATCGACCAGCGCGAACAGCGTGTGGTCGCGGCCCAGGCCGACGCCCGGACCCGGATGGAACTGGGTGCCGCGCTGGCGCACGATGATGTTGCCGGCGTCGATGGCCTGACCGCCATAAACCTTGACGCCCAGCATCTTCGGGTTGGAGTCGCGGCCGTTGCGCGATGAGCCTACGCCCTTTTTATGTGCCATGACTGCTTCTCCTTACTTGCTATCGCCACCGGCAATGCCGGTGATCTCGATTTCGGTGTAGTACTGCCGATGCCCCTGCTGCTTCTTGTGGTGCTTACGGCGACGGAACTTGATGATGCGAACCTTGTCGGCACGGCCCTGCGACTTGACGGTAGCGGTGACGGTGGCGCCCTTCAGCGCATCGCCCAGCTTCACGCCTTCGCCATCGCCCAACATCAGGATGTTGTCGAAGGTGATCTCGTTGCCAGCCTCGACGTCGAGCTTCTCGACGCGCAAGGTTTCGCCCTTCATCACGCGGTATTGCTTACCGCCGGTGACTAGAACTGCGTACATTGGGTGTTTCCTCTTCTGTAGTTATTTTATGCCCTGGCCGCCATCGAGGGCAGACAGGAGCGGAATTGTAGAGCTTTCAGGGGGTTAGGGTCAACACGCCCGTGGATCGGGAATGCCGAGGCTCCGTTCAGCCTTTGACCGAAGGCCGGGCTCGGGATCGCGGAGCGGGAGAGGAGCCGCGCCCAGGCCAAAAACGCGGCGGTCGCCTGGCCTGCCGCCCCAACGTTCACGCCCCGCCGGGAGGGCGCCTGCGCCCCGCTGATCTTTCCTAGCCGGCGCTGACCGCGGCGGTCCACACTTGCTGGTAAATCCGGTATTTGCCCCCAGATCGGGAGACCGCTACGCTTCCTTGTTCGCTTTCCGGACCCCCACCCGATGGCTATGGATTTCATCCGCATTCGCGGCGCTCGTACGCACAACCTGAAGAACATCGATCTCGACCTGCCGCGCGACAAGCTGATCGTGATCACCGGTCTGTCCGGATCCGGCAAATCGTCCCTGGCGTTCGACACCATCTATGCCGAAGGCCAGCGCCGTTATGTCGAATCGCTGTCGGCTTACGCGCGGCAATTCTTGTCGGTGATGGAAAAGCCCGATGTCGACCACATCGAAGGCCTATCGCCGGCGATTTCGATCGAACAGAAATCGACCTCGCACAACCCGCGTTCCACCGTCGGCACCATCACGGAAATTTACGACTACCTGCGCCTGCTGTACGCGCGGGTCGGTTTGCCGCGCTGCCCCGACCATAGTTATCCGCTGGAAGCGCAAACCGTCAGTCAGATGGTCGACCAAGTGCTGGCACTGGGCGCTTCCGATGAAAGCCGCGAACAGCGCTACATGCTGCTGGCGCCGGTGATCCGCGAACGCAAGGGCGAACACGCACAAGTGTTCGATCAGCTGCGCGCGCAGGGATTCGTGCGCGTGCGGGTGGACGGTGAGCTATACGAGATCGATGCCGTTCCGCCGCTGGCGTTGCGTCAGAAGCACACCATCGAAGCGGTGATCGACCGCTTCAAACCGCGCGAAGACATCAAGCAGCGCCTGGCCGAAAGTTTCGAGACCGCGCTGAAACTGGGTGATGGCATGGCGTCGGTGCAATCGCTCGATGACGCCACCGTCGCGCCGCTGCTGTTCTCGTCCAAATACAGCTGCCCGGTTTGCGATTATTCGCTGCCGGAACTGGAACCCCGCTTGTTTTCGTTCAACTCGCCGGTCGGCGCCTGCCCCACCTGCGATGGCTTGGGCGTGGCGCAGTTCTTCGATCCCGGCCGCGTGGTCGTGCATCCGGAACTGTCGTTGTCCGCGGGCGCGGTGCGCGGATGGGACCGGCGCAACGCCTACTACTTTCAGCTGATCGCTTCACTGGCCAAGCACTACCGCTTCGATGTGGATGCCCCGTGGCAGTCTTTGCCGGAGAACGTCCAGCAGGCGGTGTTGTACGGCAGCGGCAGCGAGATCCTCACTTTCACCTATCTCACCGAATCCGGTGGCCGCACACAGCGCAAGCACAAGTTCGAAGGCATCGTGCCGAACCTGGAGCGGCGCTATCGCGAAACCGAGTCGTCGGCGGTGCGCGAGGAACTGGCGAAGTACATCAGTGAGCAACCCTGCCCAACCTGCGGCGGCGCCCGTCTCAACAAGGCCGCACGCAACGTCTTCGTCTCCGAGCGCCCGCTGCCTGACTTGGTCGTGCTGCCGGTGGACGAAGCACTGAAATTCTTCCGGGAGCTGTCGTTGCCGGGCTGGCGCGGCGAGATCGCGGCCAAGATCGTCAAGGAAATCGCCGAACGCCTGGGCTTCCTGGTCGATGTCGGCCTGGATTACCTGACACTGGAACGCAAGGCCGACACGTTG
This sequence comes from Pseudoxanthomonas sp. UTMC 1351, assembly GCF_040948865.1. NCBI lineage: Bacteria > Pseudomonadati > Pseudomonadota > Gammaproteobacteria > Lysobacterales > Lysobacteraceae > Pseudoxanthomonas > Pseudoxanthomonas sp. UTMC 1351. Next base: position 56,011 of record NZ_JAVGJT010000018.1, read on the forward strand.
TCGGGCGGTGAAGCCCAGCGCATCCGCCTGGCGTCGCAAATCGGTGCCGGATTGGTCGGCGTGATGTACGTGCTGGACGAGCCCAGCATCGGCCTGCATCAGCGCGACAACGAACGTCTGTTGGGTACGCTGACGCGTCTGCGCGATCTGGGCAACACGGTGATCGTGGTGGAACACGATGAAGATGCGATCCGCGCGGCCGACTACATCCTGGACATCGGTCCGGGTGCCGGGGTGCACGGCGGCGAAATCGTGGGCGAAGGCCAGTTGGACGACATCCTGAAAGCGCCGCGCTCGTTAACCGGCCAATACCTGTCCGGCAAACGCCAGATCGAGGTTCCGAAGGTACGGCACAAGCCGAATCCGAAGATGTCGCTGCATCTGCGTGGCGCCAGCGGCAACAATCTGAAAGATGTCGACCTAGAGATTTCATCCGGCCTGTTCACCTGCATCACCGGCGTGTCCGGCTCTGGCAAGTCGACGCTGATCAACGACACGCTGTATGCGCTGGCCGCCAACGAGATCAACGGCTCTTCGCACAAGCCAGCGCCGTACCGCGAAGTGAAGGGATTGGACCTGTTCGACAAGGTAGTCGATATCGATCAGTCGCCGATCGGCCGCACTCCGCGCTCCAATCCAGCGACCTATACGGGGCTGTTCACCCCGTTGCGCGAACTGTTTGCGCAGGTGCCGGAATCGCGTGCGCGTGGCTACTCGCCGGGCCGCTTCAGCTTCAACGTGCGTGGCGGCCGCTGCGAGGCCTGCCAGGGCGACGGCCTGATCAAGGTGGAGATGCACTTCCTGCCGGACGTGTACGTGCCTTGCGATGTGTGCCACGGTAAGCGCTACAACCGCGAGACGCTTGAGATTCTGTACAAGGGTTTCAACATCAACGATGTGCTGGAAATGACCGTCGAGGATGCGCTGAAGTTGTTCGAGCCGGTGCCCAGCATTGCCCGCAAGCTGGAAACGCTGATGGACGTTGGCCTGAGCTACATCAAGCTGGGCCAGAGCGCGACCACGCTGTCCGGCGGCGAAGCGCAGCGCGTCAAACTATCGAAAGAATTGTCCCGCCGCGACACCGGCCGCACGCTCTATATCCTGGACGAGCCCACCACCGGCCTGCACTTCCACGACATCGAGCACCTGCTCGCCGTGCTGCACAAGTTGCGCGACGACGGCAATACCATCGTGGTGATCGAACACAATCTGGACGTCATCAAGACCGCCGACTGGGTGGTGGATCTGGGGCCGGAAGGCGGCCACCGCGGCGGCCGGATACTGGCCACGGGCACGCCCGAAGACATCGCGGCGCATCCCGATTCGCATACCGGTCAATTCCTCGCCAAGCTGCTGCCGGCATCTAAAGTAGCCAAGGCCAGCAAACCGGCGGCCATCGCCAAACCCGACGTGCTTCCGCCCAGGAAGTCCGCCACCAAGAAGAAGGCCGCACGATGAGTCCCGCTACTGACGCTACGATCCCGTCACGCAAGCTCCTGGCGCGCATTCCGATCAGCGTGCGCTGGCGCGACATGGACAGCATGGGCCACGTCAACAACGCCAAGTTCATTTCCTACCTGGAAGAAGCACGCGTGCGCTGGATGTTGACCGTGCCCGGCGTGTCGATGACCGATCGGATTGCGCCGGTGGTGGCCGCCAACAACATCAACTACAAGCGTCCGCTGACCTGGCCGAACGACGTCGCCGTTGAGCTCTACGTGGATCGCCTGGGCACCACCAGCGTGACCATCGGCCACCGCATCGTATCGGCGAGCGACGAAACCGTGCTGTATTCGGATGGCAATGTGGTGGTGGTGTGGATGGACACCCAGACCGGCCACAGCGCGCGGTTGCCGGAAGCGATTCGCGCCGCTTCCGTTTGAAGAGGTATCAATGACACGCAGGAGCGACGTAGTCGCGATCGGAAACCTAAACCTTTAGACACGGATCAACGCAGATAAACACGAATAAGAAAAATGTTTTTATCCGTGTTTATCTGCGTTGATCCGCGTCCAAGGGTTTGATCGCTTTTTACGACCGTGCGTGAGTTTCAGGGTTTGGGCTTGCGGACCGTAAACGTGACCGGAATCGATCGCCCGTCCTGCAACTTCAAAGCGATCACCGCTTCGTCGCCTTCCTTCAGCGCCTCGTACGGGCGATAGAGCATCAGGTGCATGCCGCCGGGTTTCAACTCGACCGCTTTGCCTGGCTCGATGCGCAGCTGCTCTACTTCGCGCATCTTGTTGACGCCATCGACTTCGCGCGTTTCGTGGACGGTCACCTCGCCGAAGGAAAGGCTTTCCGCCGAAACGATCACTGCCGCTTGGGCGCATGGGTTTTCGATCCGCACGAAGCCGGCCATCATCGGCATCGCCATCGGCGGTAGCCGTATCCAGCCCTGCCCGGCCTTGGGCAGGCAGTCGGCGGCATGGGCTGATGCGGAAATGCTCAGCGACAAAGGGGCCAGCAACAGCGTGGCGGCGAGAAGGTGACGGGCGGGATGGCGGCTCATGGCCCTATGATATCCGTCCCCGAATACGGAGAAGGTAAATGACCGACCTTATCGAGATCGTCGCCCATGGCGACATCCGGGAAATCAGACTGGCCCGGCCACCGGTCAACGCGCTCAATACCGAGCTGTGCCGCGCGCTGATCGCGGCTTTGAATTCGGCGATGGGCGAAGGCGTGCTCGGTATCGTGCTCTCGGGTAACGAGAAGATCTTTTCCGCGGGCATGGATGTGCCGTACCTCATGTCGGTGGGTGAGGATCGTCATGCGCTGATGGACAGCTGGCAAGCCTTCTTCGGCGCCGCCCGCACCTTGGCGGAATCACGAATTCCGGTGGTTGCTGCCATGGCCGGTCATGCGCCGGCCGGCGGTTGCGTGCTGGCGCTGTGCTGCGACTACCGGATCATGGCGCGCAGCGTCGACCCGGCGCGTCCGTTCGCCATCGGGCTCAATGAAACCCAAGTGGGCTTGGTGGTTCCTGAAGGCATCCAGCGCCTGCTGCGCCGTGTGGTGGGCACCTATCGCGCCGAGCGTTTGTTGGTGGCTGGCGAAATGGTACCGGCTGAGCGCGCCTTGGAAATCGGGCTGGTGGATGAACTGGTGGACCAACCCGACGTTGCTACCCGCGCCGTAACTTGGCTGCAGGATCTGATCCGTCTGCCCCACCACCCCATGCTGCAGACGCGCGCCATCGCGCGCCGGGATCTGGTGGAAGCGATGAGCCCCGACCTCATCCAACTGGATCGCTTCATCGATGCGTGGCACGCACCGGATACGCAGGCGGCGTTGCAGGCACTAGTGGCCAAACTCAAGAAATAGCGGCGGGTGTCAGCGATTGCCTGTCACGAGTAACGGCGGAGAACATCAGAATGCACTACGTCATGATTTACGACTGCTCACCCGATTATCCAACCCGGCGTGCTGAGTTTCGTGCGGAGCACCTGAAGCTCGCATGGGAGGCGCATGCACGCGGCGAACTGATCCTGGCTGGCGCCATGGACGACCCGCTGGATGGCGCGTTGCTGCTTTTCCAATGCGATTCGCCGGCGATCCCCGAGGCTTTCGCAAAAGCGGATCCTTACGTCAAGAATGGACTGGTCACGCAATGGCGCATCCGGACCTGGCATACCGTGGTGGGCACGGATGCCACTCAGCCGATCCGGCCGGGAGCTTAAGGCGGAACAGACGTCCTTGTAGGAGCGGCCTCCGGCCGCGAGCTCTTCCTGTCAGATTGCGATAGAAGCAAAGAGCTCGCGCCGAGACGGCGCTCCTACAAAAGCATGGATGTTCCAATGAAGGTGGTTGCAGCCGTTCGACTTCGTCCCGCTGTAGGAGCGACGTGAGTCGCGATGAAGCGTTCTTGGGAAAGCTTTATCGCGACTCACGTCGCTCCTACACGTCAAGTTTGCTAGTCGCCTTGTGCGATCGGACGCGACGGATCGCTGATCCAGCCGCTCCATGAGCCGGCGTAGATCTTCGCGCCGTGCAGTCCCGCATGTTCGAACGCGAGCAGCAGATGACAAGCGGTGACGCCTGATCCACACATCAGCACCGTATCGGAAGGATCGCGGCCAGCCAGCATCGGGACCAACTCTTCCCGCACTTTTTCCGAAGATTTGAACCGGCGGCTCCGGAGGTTTTCGGCGTACGGACGATTGATCGCGCCTGGTATGTGGCCTGCCACCGGATCAATAGGTTCGACATCACCGCGGAATCGTTCCGCGGCGCGCGCATCGAACAGCCAGCCGCTGTCTTCGTCCAACCGCTCGCGGACTTCGTCGGCCGTCGCGACGCGATGCCAGTTGAACCGTGCCGGGTAGCTCGGCACCGGATCGATGTCGGGAACGGCGCTGGTCTCCGGCAACCCTTGTTCACGCCACGCCGCCAGCCCGCCATCCAGTACCGCAACACGCGAATGCCCCAACAGCCTCAGCATCCACCAGAAACGTGCGGCAGCCATGCTGCCGTCGCCAGCGTCGTAGACCACCACCTGGTGTTCAGGACCGATGCCCCTCTCGCCGAGTCTGCTGGCGAACGCGATGTCATCCGGCAAAGGGTGGCGGCCTGCGCCCTGCCTCCCCAGATCGGAAAGATCATTGTTGAGGTCTGCGTATACCGCACCCGGAAGATGCGATTGTGCGTAGCCCTCCCGCCCCGCGTCGGGATCGGTCAGCACGAAACGCGCATCGACGATTCGCAGCTCATCGTCGCTCAAAGCCGCTAAAAAATCGGTGGTGGTTACCAAGGTCGTCCAATTCATAACGAGCTCTCCAGACGTTGCCTCAGGTTGAACAGAATGGCCGCCGTCGCTCCCCATATGCGCTGACCCGGCCAATCGTATTCCAGCACCACACGTCGGCGGCCGCGGTACTCCATGTCCACTTGGCGCAGATTGTCGGGTGACATCAGGTACTGCAGCGCTACTTCGAACACATCCGCGACCTCACCCGGCTGCGGCTTGGCGACGTATGTCGGATCGATAGCAGCCACGACCGGAGTAACACGGAAACCGCTGATAGTCGTAAAAGGATCCAGAAAACCCAATGGTGCGGCCTGCGTCGGCGCCAGGGCGATTTCCTCATGGCTTTCGCGCAGCGCAGCCGCCACCACGTCAGCGTCGCTGGGCTCCACGCGCCCACCGGGAAAGCTCACCTGTCCCGCATGGTGGCGCAGGCTGTCGGTGCGTCGGGTCAGCAGCACATGCGTACCTGTCGGGCGCGGGACCAGACCCACCAGCACCGCCGCCTCAGCCGGGTCGCCCGGCGGCAGCAGATCGGCCAACTCTTTATGGTTCCAGCCAAGGCCCATCGGCGTGGCGTTGAGCGGGTACAGCGCTTTTCGCAAGGCGGAAGCCTCGGAAAGCTCCATCACAAACGGCGCCCGCGCGAATTCGCGGGCCGGCAGAACCGTTTCCATCAAACGCAGGCGTTCGTCATCATTCATTTGCGACCAGCGTGCAATCTCTGAAGTCGTGCGCAAACAACCTTCGCACAACCCGTCGTTTCCCAGCGTACAGACGCCAGTGCACGGGCTGAGCACAGCGCGGAAGGCACTATTCATGGACTCTTACACCTGCGGGGGGCACGCGCAACGCCATGGATACGGTCTCCCCTAAAGCATTGCGCCGGCACTAGGCCGGCGCAATGGTTGAAGCTGCTGAAAGCCATTGGATGACCCGCCATCCGGCGGTTAAAAAGCGCTTCCCGCCTTCGCGGGGGTGACGCACAACGGCTAAAGGCTCTAGATCCCCGCCTGCGCGGGGATGACGCTACGGCAAAGGCTCTTGATCCCCGCCTGCGCGGGGATGACGCTACGGCAAAGGCTCTTGATCCCCGCCTGCGCGGGGATGACGCTACGGCAAAGGCTCTTGATCCCCGCCTGCGCGGGGATGACGCTACGGCAAAGGCTCTTGATCCCCGCCTGCGCGGGGATGACGCAACGGCAAAGGCTCTTGATCCCCGCCTGCGCGGGGATGACGCAACGGCAAAGGCTCTTGATCCCCGCCTGCGCGGGGATGACGCAACGGCAAAGGCGGGCGCTTTGCGCCCGCGCCGTTGCGTCACTTGACGCTGATCAGCTTGATTTCAAACACCACCGCCAGGTTGGGCGGGAAACCGGTCCGCGGGTCGGCACCGTATGCCTTATCCGGCGGCAGGGCGATTTCCCACTTGGAACCGGCTGGCATCTGCAGCAAGGTTTCGCGCATGGCCGCCATTTCGACCGCGCTGACCTTCAGGTCCTTCATCTGCTGGGCAGGACGCGCTTCGGCCGGACGCTGGCCGAAGGGGAACGGACCGGCAACTTCCAGCTCGACCGTGCTGGCCTGGGTCGGTTTGGCGCCATTGCCGGCCTCGATCACGCGGTACTGCACGCCGCTGGGCAGCGTCTGCACGCCGGCCTTGGCCTTGTTCTGAGCCAGGAACTGATCGCTCTTGGTTTTGTTCTCGGCGGCGACCTTGTCGTAATCGGCCTTGGCCTTCTGGGCGCGAGCCTGCTCACGCTTCTGGAAAGCTTCCAGCGCCGGACGCAACTGGTCGGCTGTCAGCGCAGGCTGCTTTTTGCCATACGCATCCTGCAAACCCTTGATCACCGTGTTGATGTCGAGTTGCTCGCCTCGGCCAGTCAGTTCGGCGAGGTTATTGCCATAGTCGTAGCCGAAGTAATAACTCAGCTTGCCTTTCTCGGACGTGGTGTCCTGAGCCAAGGCGCTGCCGGCCATGGCGAATGCCGCAACAGCGACCACTAACGAACGCAACTTCATCAAACGATTCTCCGGGTGGTGGCGGACATACCGCCTGGAATGACGCGCTAGGATAGCCGTCGAAGCGCTTAACCGCTACTGCACGACCGGTTCTTGCGACCGCGGGCTGTGTGGAAGAGTTCCCTTTTACTTAATATTTACAAGTCCCCGAGATTCCCTCATGTCCGATACCCCTGTCGCCATTTCCGATCAAGGCGCCGTTCGCCGCATTACCGTCAACCGCCCCGAGAAGCTGAACGCATTGAACGCCGCCACCCTGGACGCCTTGTCGCAGGCGTTCGAACAGGCCGCAGACGACGTAGCGGTGCGGGTGGTGGTATTGACGGGTGCCGGTCAGAAAGCTTTCGTTGCCGGTGCGGACATTGCCGAAATGGCGGATCTTCGGCCTACCGAAGGCCGTGACTTTTCGCTGCGCGGCCAGCGCCTGATGCGCCGTATCGAAACCTTGCCCAAACCCGTGGTCGGCATGATCAACGGATTCGCGCTGGGCGGCGGGCTGGAGCTGGCCATGGCCTGCCACCTGCGGATCGCAGCCGACAGCGCCAAGATCGGCCAACCCGAAATCAACCTGGGCCTGATACCTGGTTTTGGGGGCAGCCAGCGGCTACTGCGGCTGGCGGGCCGTGCCGCGGCATTGGAACTGTGCCTGCTCGGTGTGCCGATCACGGCCGAACGGGCACTGCAGCTAGGCATCGTCAATAGAGTGGTAGCAGCCGCGGAGCTCGAAGCAGAAACCCAGAGAGTGACCGACCAACTAGCCAGTGCCGCGCCGTTGGCGCTACGCGGGACGTTGGACATCATCAATGTGGGAGGCGAATGCGGCATCGAAGAGGGACTGCAGTATGAGTCGGCTCAATTCGGGCTCATGTTCGCCACCGACGACATGCGCGAAGGCACTCGCGCCTTCCTGGAACGTCGTAAACCCGAATTCGCTGGACGTTGAATTGAACCGCAATACCGAGAACTACCGCGACTGGGGTGCCTATGCATATTCATATGCATAGTTGCCAGTCCGGTCCGTCGCCACAGGCTTTGCTGCGCTTGTTGCAAAGCGACGACGTGGATGCCGCTATCGAAGCGGGCCTGATGCGCTTCCGTCCTTGCGCGGCTTGCGAACGGGACGTGGCGGGTTATATGTCGTTGTGCGCACCGATCATGGAAGCGCAGCAGCGCCTGAGCCGCGCGTGGGCGGCGCGTGATCGTTACCGTGCGCGGCAAGCACGGCTGGCACGCGTTGCTGCGGAGCGAGACGCGCGGCGCGCGTCAGCGCCAGCAGAAAAAGAAAAGTCCGCGCTGCCACCCAGCGCCGCGGCCATCCTGGCACGCGCCAAAGCCAAGGCGGCGGAACGCAACCGATGACGGTAAAGACCAGGCGCAGCAAGACGCTGACAAGGGAAGAAATTCGCGAGCTGTTCTCGCGCCTTTCCGAACTCAATCCCAAGCCAACGACGGAACTGACGTACTCCACACCCTTCGAATTGCTGGTGGCGGTGATCTTGTCGGCGCAAGCGACCGATGTAGGCGTCAACAAGGCGACCCGCCGACTGTTTCCGGTCGCCAACACACCGGAAAAGATACTTGCTCTCGGCGAAGAGGAATTGAAGCGCTACATCTCGACCATAGGCTTGTTCAACGCGAAGGCCAAGAACGTGATCGCTGCCTGCCGCATGCTCGTCGAACAGCATGGCGGTGAAGTCCCCCGCTCGCGCGAGGCCCTGGAAGCCCTGCCCGGCGTCGGACGCAAGACCGCGAACGTTGTGCTGAACACCGCGTTCGGCGAACCGACCATCGCGGTGGACACGCATATCTTCCGTGTATCCAACCGCACCGGCCTGGCGCCGGGCAAGGACGTTCGCGCGGTGGAAGATAAATTACTGAAGGTGGTGCCGGACGAGTTCAAACAGGATGCGCATCATTGGCTGATCCTGCACGGCCGCTATGTCTGCAAAGCGCGCAAGCCGGACTGCCCGCAGTGCGTGATTCGCGATATCTGTCGGTTTCCCGACAAGACAATTGCCTGACGCAGCATCCACTGTCTGCCGCCGCCGACAAGAGCCAGGGTCAAGGTCTTTCGAAGCTGAAATGAAAATGCCCCGGCCAACCACGCCGGGGCATTCGATTCTCAGCTAAGCGTAAGCGATCAGAAGCTCAGCTGTGTGCGAAGCGCGTACTGGCCGGTCTCGTCGCCGGTGAAGTCGTTTTCGCCACGGGTGTAGTTGAACATGAAACGTACGTTGGAATTGACGTAGTAGTTCAAACCCAGCGTCGCGGCAGTCGCCTTCATATCGGCGATTTCCTTGTTCTCAATAGTGTCGTAGCGCGCGGTCAATTCCCAAGCACCGCCGTCACCCAGCTTCGGGCTTCCGAACACGCCGGTAGCCGACTTGTAAGGCTTGTGCTGACCGGTCAGCATCCAGCTGCCCATCACGTAGAACGTTTCCACGTCCTGGTCCCCGCCGATCGGACGGCCGTACTTGGCACGCGCGAACTCAGACTGGAAATAGGCTGGGCCAAACGCACCCGCGAATTCCAGGCCTACCGTATCGATGGAGTCGCCGCTGGCACCGGTGGTCGTGGCGAGTGTCTGCGAGGGACCGCGACGTCCGGCATAGTTCGCTACCGCCGTCATGTTGGCCGAACCCTTGTTGGCGTTCTCGGTGCTGGCGGAAACGCCGAAGTGCAGCGTGCTGTCGTCGTTGTTGATCGGCGCATAGGTGAAGCGAGCCGAAGCGCCAGTACCTTCATTGCGCGAACCGGAAGCACCGCGCAGATTGAATGCGGCTGCGCCGAACGTGTAGTTGTTGCCAGCGGTCAGGTAGCCCACGCCCTGCTGGAACTGACGGCCGTTATAGATGCCGGTGGCCGAGGCGAACGGACGTTCCATCATGGTGATTTCGTTGGAGCTGGTCAGCTCTTCCATCGAACGGTACGGCTTGAAGTGGCCGATGGTGAACTTGCCGCCCAGTGCGCTTTTGGCGATGTACATATCGCGCATGCCATCCAGGTTGCTGCCGCCGGCGAAATCCTGCTCCATCTTGTATTCCCAGCCCAACGCCTTGCCCGCCAGCGTCAAGCGGGCACGACGGAACTCGGTGGTGCCGGTGACGTCGGCCAAATCGCGGTCGAAGGCGTAGGTGTCGAAATGGATGCGGCCGCCAACGGAGGCTTCGAATTTCTTGTCGGCCGAGGTGATCTTGATACCGCCCTTGGTTTCCACCTTCGGCATGCTGGTGGTCATCTTGTCCAGGCTTTCCTGGGTGCCGACGTTGATGTCGGATTGCGCATCGGTACGCTCTTCCAGTTCGACCACTTTGGCCTGCAACGCAGCCAGCTGCGCCTTAAGTTCTGCGAGTTCCGCATCGCGGTTTTGCGCCGTGGCGGTGAAGCTGGTGCTGCCCATGGCGACGGCAAGCGCGGCGGCCAGGATGGAATAACGCATGATGGAACTCTCCAATAGGTGGATACGTGGTTAACGCGGGACTTTGGAGGCGCTTTCTTCGTAGAAAACCATTAAGCGCTTGTCAAAGATGCGCTAAGGATGAGGACGAAATTTGACAGCCACATGTGAGTTTCATGACGGCAATGTGACAATCCCACTGCGGTATCCGACACGGACGCCCTGCGCAAGTGTGAAGCTCTGAGATTTCAGGCTTCTTACTGATCGAGATTCTTATTGGTAGGAATTTGCCGTCGCCCTCGCCTGGATGCGCCATTCGACTTCCAGACAGCAGGGGCCATGAGACGCGAGAAAGGATGCGAGAGAGAAGCTCCTAACGCTCCACGCCCTGCACAACTCCGCTGTAGAGCAGGAAAGAAACCACTAAACAAAGGCCGGGCGCCTGAATAGCGGTGCGCCTTCGCGCAGGAACCGCTCGCGCCCCGTCATCTGGAAGTCGTCTGACCGACACACAAACGTCACATAAACGTCGTGCAATGCACACCAACGGGCATTCCGTGCCGTTGTTATTCCTATTCCTCTGAGGAGCAGCCACCTTGTTCAAATCACTCAAGTCCCGCGTTGCGGTGCTGACGTTCGCCGCTACGCTCTCGACCGGCGTGATCGCCGCCGACATCACCGGCGCAGGCGCCACGTTTATCTACCCACTGCTGTCCAAGTGGTCGGCCGACTACAACAGTGCCACCGGCAACAAGATCAACTACCAGTCGATCGGCTCGGGCGGCGGCATTGCGCAGATCAAGGCCGGCACGGTCGATTTCGGCTCGTCCGATGCTCCGATGAAGCCAGAAGAGCTGGCCAAGTTCGGCCTGGGCCAGTTCCCCTCCGCCATCGGCGGCGTGGTGCCGGTGGTCAACATCGCCGGAGTACCGGCCGGCGCCATGAAGTTCGACGGCCCGCTGATGGCCGACATCTTCCTGGGCAAGATCAAGATGTGGAACGATCCGCGCATCACCGAACTCAACGGCGGCGTGCAGTTGCCGGCCATGAAGATCACGGTGGTCCATCGTTCCGACGGCTCGGGCACCACCTTCAACTGGGTCAACTACCTGTCCAAGGTCAGCCCGGAATGGAAGAGCAAAGTGGGCGAAGGCACCTCGGTCAGCTGGCCGGCCGGCGTCGGCGGCAAGGGCAACGAAGGCGTCGCCGCTTACGTCAAGCAGATCAAGGGCGGCATTGGCTATGTCGAACTGTCCTATGCGCTGCAGAACAAAATGTCGTATGCCCGCATGAAGAACGCCGCCGGCAACTTCGTACTGCCCAGCGATGAAACCTTCCAGGCCGCGGCCGCCAGCGCCGACTGGGGCAAGAGCAAGGACTTCTACCTGATCATGACCAATGCCCCGGGCGAGAACTCCTGGCCGGTCGCCGCCACCAACTTCATCATCATGTACAAGAAGCCGAAGAACGTCGAGCGCGCCAAGGCCGCCAAGGAGTTCTTCCGCTGGGCCTACGCCAATGGCGACGCCCAGGCCAAGTCGCTGGATTATGTGCCGCTGCCGGATCCGTTGGTGGCACAGATCGAAACTTATTGGAAGCAGAACTACCAGTACTGATCCAATCGTTTGATCCAACCGGATCCTGTCCGCTTCTCTCCCTCCCATGGCGGGCGGGGTCCACTTCTCCGCTGTACCTTGTAAGCGGACCCTCACGGGTCCGCTTTTTTTTTGGCCGACTAGCATTGGCGCATCAATGTCTCATTACGTCGCAACCAACCATGAGACATGATGTCATCACGCTGTAACAAAAACATCATTTCATAGGGATACCCCGCCTTATTCCTATGGGAATCGCCATGTCAGCCGCCAGACCGGTTCATATTGCACTGCTCGCCTTCGCCGCCACCGCCTTCGTGGCAGGCTGCAAACCTTCCACGGATGCTCCGCTGCCAGGCAAGGACTCGAATGCTGCTACGGCTCCGGCCGCTGGCGAGCGCATTACCGCCGAGATCACCGGCGCGGGCGCGACGTTCATTTACCCGCTGCTGTCGCGCTGGTCGGCCGACTACAACAAGAGCACCGGCGCCAAGATCAACTACCAATCGATCGGTTCCGGCGGCGGCATTGCCCAGATCAAGGCCGGGACGGTCGATTTCGGTTCGTCCGACAAACCCCTGACGCCGGAAGAACTCGCCGAAGCTGGCCTGGGCCAGTTCCCCTCCGCCATCGGCGGCGTGGTGCCGGTGGTCAATCTGGAAGGCGTCGAACCCGGCAAGCTGCGCCTGACGGGTCCGCTGGTCGCCGACATTTTCCTGGGCAAGGTTGCCAAGTGGAACGACCCCGCCATCGCCGCGACCAACCCTGGCGTGACGTTGCCCGACAGCAAGATCACTGTCGTGCACCGCTCCGACGGCTCGGGTACCACGTTCAACTTCGTCAACTACCTGGCCAAGATCAGCCCGGAGTGGAAGACCAAGGTCGGCGAAGGCACCTCGGTCAACTGGCCCACCGGCGTGGGCGGCAAGGGTAACGAGGGCGTCGCGGCGTACGTGAAGCAGATCAAGGGATCGGTAGGCTACGTCGAGCTGGCGTACGCCACCCAGAACGGCATGTCCTACACCAGCATGCAGAACGCGGCCGGCAGTTGGGTGCAGCCCAGCGCCGAGAGCTTCCAGGCGGCCGCGGCCACTGCGGATTGGACCAACGCCAAGGATTTCAGCCTGATCATCACCAATGCTGGCGGCGCCGATGCCTGGCCGATCGCTGCGACCAACTTCATCCTGATGTACAAGCAGCCGAAGGATGCCAAGCGTTCGAAAGATGCGCTGAACTTCTTCAAGTGGGCGCTGGAGAACGGCCAGGCCCAGGCCAACGAACTGCATTTCGTGCCGTTGCCCAAGCCACTGGTCGATCAAGTCGAAGCCTACTGGGCTTCTGAATTCAAACTGTAATCGCCCTGAAATGAAGCGCCGGCGATGATGATCGCCGGCGCTTGGAACCTGTTCAAAGTCTGTCGCTAGCGCCGCCATGTGGCGCGTGGCGGAGCGCATCAAGACTTTGAACAGGTTCTTATGCATTCCTCGGCCCAACGCGCGGCGTCGCATAGGGTCGGCTTCTCTCACGAATCGGTCATTGGCCCTGCGATGAATGCTGCAACACTTCCGGTAGCAAAAATCTCCGACCGCGATACCAAAGACACCCGTGCCGACAACGGCTTCCGCTGGCTGGTCACCGGTGCCGGCCTGCTGGTGCTGCTATCGCTAGCCGCCGCCGCGTTTTCCATGCTGTGGGGCGGCCGCGCCGCTTTCGAAAAATTCGGCCTGGAATTCCTGTGGCGCGATGCCTGGGACCCGGTACTGCAGGATTTTGGCGCGTTGGTGCCGATCTACGGCACGTTGGTCACCGCTTTCATTGCGATGCTGATCGCCGTGCCGATCAGCTTCGGCATCGCGATGTTCCTCACCGAGATTTCGCCCAAGTGGCTGCGCGGCCCGATTGGCGCTGCGATTGAACTGCTGGCGGGCATCCCCTCGATCATCTACGGCATGTGGGGCCTGTTTATCCTGGTTCCGTTCCTGGCCGAACATGTCTATCCGTGGATGGACGAAAACATGGGCCAGCTACCGCTCGTCGGCATGTTCTTCTCCGGTCCGCCGTTGGGCCTGGGTATGGGAACCGCTGGCCTGGTGCTGGCCATCATGGTCATTCCCTTCATCTCCTCGGTGATGCGCGAGGTCTTCCTGACCGTACCGGGGCGACTCAAGGAATCCGCTTACGCGCTGGGCTCCACGCGCTGGGAAGTGGTCTGGGATGTCGTGCTGCCTTACACCCGCTCGGCAGTGATCGGCGGCATCTTCCTGGGCCTGGGCCGCGCCCTGGGCGAAACCATGGCGGTGACCTTCGTGCTGGGCAATGCGCACAGCCTGACGACATCGCTGCTGGAACCGGGCAACTCAATTGCCGCCACCATCGCCAACGAATTTGCCGAGGCTGATTCGCCGATGTATCTGTCCTCGCTGATCGCGCTGGGCTTTGTGTTGTTCCTGGTGACCTTCGTGGTCCTGGCGATCGCGCGCCTGATGCTGCGCCAACTTTCCAAGCGGGAGGGCAACTGATGAGCGCCTCGCTCTACGGCGTCCGCCGTGCAAAGAACATCGCAGCCCAAGTGTTGGCCATCCTGGCCACCATCTTCGGCTTGTTCTGGCTGGTCTGGATCATGTGGACCACCCTCAGCAAAGGCCTGGGTTCGTTGAACCTGGCGCTATTCACTCAGATGACGCCGCCACCCGGCGACAGCGGCGGCATGCTCAACGCGTTCTTCGGCAGCATCGTGATGAGCTTGCTCGGCATTGCCATTGGCGCCCCTGTCGGGGTGCTGGCCGGTACCTTCCTGGCCGAATACTCGCAAAAGAGCTGGATCGGCGAAGCAGTACGTTTCGTCAACGACATCCTGTTGTCGGCACCTTCCATTGTGCTGGGCTTGTTCGTCTACACACTGGTGGTGGCGCAGATGGGCCACTTCTCCGCATTGGCCGGCGCCATCGCCCTCGCCTTCATCGTGTTGCCGGTGGTGGTGCGCACCACGGATGAAATGCTTCGCCTGGTGCCTTCGCAGATGCGCGAGGCCGCGCTGTCGCTGGGCGTGCCGCAGTGGAAGGTGATCGTGCAGGTGCTGTATCGCTCCTCGCTGCCCGGCATCGTCACCGGCATCCTGCTGGCGTTGGCGCGCATCAGCGGCGAAACCGCACCGTTGCTGTTCACCGCCCTGAACAACCAGTACTGGACCACGGATGTATTCTCGCCCATGGCCAATGTGCCGGTGGTGATCTTCCAATACGCCATGAGCCCGTACGAGAACTGGCACACGCTGGCCTGGGCCGGTGCTTTCATCCTGACCATGTTCGTGCTGGTCGTCAGCCTGCTCGCCCGCGCCATCGTCCTGCGGAACAAGATCACTCATGAATGACCTCACCCACCCCATCGCAGCCCGGACCCCGGCCATGAACGACGCACGCCTGAATCTCGCGACAACCGAGCGCATCCAGTCGGCCGAAAAGGCCCCGGTCAAGCTCGCCGCACGCGACCTGAACTTCTACTACGGCGACTACCAAGCGCTGAAGGACATCAATCTTGAGATTCCGGAGAAGCGTGTTACCGCGCTGATCGGTCCCTCCGGCTGCGGCAAGTCCACGCTGCTGCGCATCTTCAACCGCATCTACGCGCTATACCCGAAGTTGGAAGCGCGCGGACAGGTGCTGCTGGATGGCCAGAACATCCTGGATCCGAAGTATCCGATGAACCGCCTGCGCAGCAAGGTCGGCATGGTGTTCCAGAAGCCGGTGCCGTTTCCGATGACCATCTTTGAAAACGTCGCCTACGGCATCCGCCACCACGAGCGGCTGTCCAAGGCCGACATGGAAGTGCGCGTCGAGCAGGCGCTGCGCCAGGCAGCGCTGTGGGACGAGGCCAAGGACAAACTGAAGCAAAGCGCATTGGGCCTGTCCGGCGGCCAGCAGCAGCGCCTGTGCATCGCACGCGCCATCGCGCTGCGTCCAGACGTGATCCTGTTGGACGAACCCACCTCGGCGCTGGATCCCATTTCGACCAGCAAGATCGAAAACCTGATCGAAGACCTGAAGAACGACTACACCATCGCCATCGTCACCCACAACATGCAGCAGGCCGCGCGCGTTTCCGACTACACCGCCTTCATGTATCTGGGCGAGCTGATCGAACACGACGCGACGTCCACCATCTTCTCCAAGCCCAGCAAGCAACAGACCGAGGATTACATCACCGGTCGCTTCGGGTGAAGCCGGAAATCGGGAATGGAGAATGGGGAATCGAACCCTCGCTCCTTCCCGACACCGCCTTCCATTCCCTATTCTCCATTCACCATTTCCGGCATTCCTATGAGCACCCACCCGCACGACCACATCGTTAAGAGCTACGACGAAGAGCAGCGCCGGCTGGCGGGCGAAATCGTGCGAATGGGCGAAACCGCTGTCGCGCAGTTGGAAGCGGCCCTTGACGTGGTGGAGCGACGCGACGACCGCGCCGCGCAGCGCATCATCGCCAACGATGAAGCCATCGACGGCATGGAGCGCACGATCAGCCACGACGTCATGCAGCTGGCCCTGCGTGGCCCCTTGGCGCGCGACCTACGCGAAATACTGGCCGCACTTCGTATCCCGGCGGACATCGAACGTATCGGCGATTACGCAGCGAATGTGGCCAAGCGCTCCATCGCGCTGAATGTCTCGCCGCCCATGCCGCAGATCCTGGGCCTGCGGGCACTGGGAAAACTGGCGGCACGCCAGGTCCGCGATGTGCTCTTCGCCTATCAGAACGGCGACGCCGCCCACGCCTTGCAGGTGCGCGAACGCGACGCGGAACTCGATGCCCATTACACCGGGCTGTTCCGCGAGCTGCTGACCTACATGATGGAAGATCCGCGCAATATCACCCCCTGCACGCACCTGCTGTTCATGGCCAAGAATCTGGAGCGCATCGGCGACCACGCGACCAACATCGCCGAAAATGTCTGGTTCCTGGTTCATGGCGACCAGCCGCTGCCGCCGCGCGACAAGCGGGACGAAACCAGCACGACCGGCGCGGTCTGACCAACGCGATCTGACTAACGCGATCCAACCACGAAGCTCTGGTCTCAACGATCTGATCACGAACGTTGATCAGATGATCTCGCCGGGCGATCCGATCAGCGTTTCAGCATGAATACGGCTTAACCGGAAACGGCGGCGGCGAATCCTTTCGCCCCTGCCCCCTCTCTTTGGTACTGGCAGGCACAGCGCAGACGCGCCATGCTCTTTTACCAGGAGAGGGGAATGAATACCGCATCACATACCGCTACCGACGATATTCTTGCGGCGCGCGATGGCGACATTGCTGCACTGCAGCGCGTCCTGACCTCCTCTCGCCAGAACCTGCGCCGCTATGCGGAATATCACTGCGTCGTCAACGATGCAGAAGATGCCGTCCAGGAATGCATGATGCTGGTCTCCCGCCGCATCGGCGACCTGCGGGTGGCGGAATCCTTCACCTCCTGGATGTTCCGCATCGTCAAACGCGAGTGCAATCGGCTCAAGCGCGGAATGCGTTTGCTGACCGGCGACGCCATTACCGAAGACATCCTGCCACTGGGCCATTTCGAGCCTGTCGAACTTCGCCATGACGTGGCGGCGGCATTGGAGTCGCTGCCAATCCACTACCGCGAAATCATTCTGCTGCGCGACCTGGAAGGATTGACTATCCAGGAGATCGCCCAGCGCCTGGACCTGACCCCGGAAGCCACAAAATCGCGGCTGCACCGCGCCCGAGTGCTGGCACGCGAATACCTCGAATCTTGAGCGAACGATTTACTACCCACCGCCGGATTACACTGGCGCCACACCCCGTGCGGACGAACCGCACATTCCATGGAGAACCGCAAATGTCCAAGTCACACCACAAACCCGTCGCTTTCGCCTTGCTTGCAGGCGGCATCGCTCTAGCCGGTTCCGCTTTCGCCATGCAGCCGATGGCGCAGGGATACCTGCTGTCGGCTTCTGCCGCGGATGAGAAAGCAACGGATGCAAGCGGCACGGATAAGAAAGCCGAAGGCGGCTGCGGTGCCAGCAAGTCGGCCGAAGGAAAGTGCGGCGAAGGCAAGTGCGGAATCGCCAAGGCAGATACCGACAAGGACGGCAAGGTATCCCGTGCTGAGTTCGATGCCAAGCATGCTGGCAAGGGCGAGAAGTTCACCGGCATGGACACCAACAAGGATGGCTTCATCGATGCCGCCGAAGCCAAGGCCCATCACGAAGGCAAGTGCGGTGAAGGCAAATGCGGCGCCGACAAGAAAGCAGCGGCGGGCGGCAAGGCCGCGGCCGAAGGCAAGTGCGGCGAAGGCAAGTGTGGCGGCAGCATTTAAGTAAAATGTCCGGCTCTCTGGCCAATGCCAGTGCCGGCCTCGGTCTGCGGCGCGCCCTGTTGGGCGCGCTGCAGGACGCGGCTACAGATGCGTTCGATTTTCTGGAGTGCGCACCGGAGAACTGGATCGGTGTCGGCGGCAAGTACGGCCACGCGCTGACCGAACTAACGGCACGTTACCCGCTCACCTGCCACGGTTTGTCGTTGTCGCTAGGCGGCGTGGAACCATTGGACGAAACCTTTCTGGCCCGCGTCCGCCGCTTCCTTGACCAGCACCATGTCGAGGTCTACAGCGAACACCTGAGCTACTGCACCGACGACGGCCATCTCTACGATCTGATGCCGATCCCCTTTACCGACGAAGCCGTACACCACGTCGCCGCGCGCATCCGCCGCGTGCAGGACATACTGGGCCGGCGCATCGCGGTGGAGAACGTCTCCTACTATGCCGCGCCCTACCAAGCAATGGACGAAGTGGATTTCGTCAACGCCGTATTGGACGAGGCCGACTGCGATCTGCTGCTTGACGTCAACAACGTCTACGTCAACGCCATCAACCATGGCTACGACGCACGCGCGTTCCTCGCACGCATGCCCACTCGCCGCATCGCTTCCTACCATATCGCCGGCCACTACGATGAAGCCGACGATCTAAAAGTCGACACCCACGGTGCATCGGTCAAATCCGACGTATGGTCGCTGCTGGAACATGCCTATCACCTGCATGGCGTGCATCCGACGCTGCTGGAACGGGACTTCAACTTCCCGCCAATGACAGAACTACTTGGGGAAGTCGAACGCATCCGTACGTTGCAAGCCGTGGCGCGATCGGACGCCAATCGTTCGGCTCATGGCTGACACCTTGCGCCAGCAACAGTTCGTACTATCGCGCTATCTGCGCGATCCGACAGCGAACCCACCACCCCCGAACATCGAAGAGCGGCGGTTGACGATTTACCGCGAGCTTTTCTTCAACAATATCGCCGGCCTGCTGGCAGGCAATTTTCCGGTCATCCATACCACGCTTGGCGAATCCGCCTGGCTGCAACTGGTGCGTGCGTTCTATGCGCAGCATAGAAGCCGTACGCCGTTGTTTCCGGAAATTCCGCGCGAATTCATTCGTTTCCTGGAAGCACGCGCCGAAGATGACAGTGACGATCCACCCTGGCTGCCAGAACTGGCGCATTACGAATGGGTGGAACTGGCGCTGCAGCTGGCCGACGACCAAGCGCCTGAGCACGACGCCCAGGGCGATCTGCTGGCCGGCGTTCCCGTCGTCTCGCCCACCGCATGGGCTTTGGCGTATCGCTGGCCGGTGCCGCACATCGGCCCCGATCATCAACCCACCACGGCGCCGGAATCACCCACGTTGCTGCTGGTACGTCGCGATGCGAAGCAGCAAGTCCGCTTTGCCGAACTATCGCCGCTGGTCTATCGCCTGTTGATCCTGCTTGGCGAAGACGCTGCCTGCACCGGCCTGCAGGTCTTGCAGCGCTTGTGCGAAGAAGCCGGCATTGCGGCCGACGACGATTTCATCGCACAAGGTGCGGCGATGCTCGAACGCATGCGCGAGGAAGGCACGCTGCTGGGCACACTCTCGCCGTAGCTGCAACTCACGCGAATCCTTTTGCCCGCGACCTGCCTCTTTATTGGCAACGCAGTTTGCCTGCATCAATATCGAGCGTGCGATGAATTTCAAGAATCATCTTTGGCCAAAGTGCCGCAGCCAGTTGGAAGGCATCGGCCGTTGGTTGGCGCCGCTCGGATTGCGACTGATACTGGCTTGGGAATTCTATGAGGCCGGCAGGGAAAAGCTGCGTGGCGAGAACTGGTTTCCCAGCATCATGGATGCGTTCCCGTTTCCATTCGACCGCATTCCCGCTGGTTTCAGCTGGACATTGGCGACCTGGTTCGAACTGATCGGCGGGATCGCATTGCTGCTTGGCTTAGGCACGCGGTTCTTCGCTGCCTCGCTGTTCGTGCTGACTGTCGTTGCCACCGCCGCCGTGCATTGGCCCCAGGACTGGATGGGGCTGTCCGAACTGGCGAAGGGGTACGCGATCACCAACCAGGGCGGCGGCAACTACAAACTACCGCTGATCTACCTGACGATGCTGCTGCCGCTGATCTTCCACGGCGCCGGAAAGCTCAGCGTGGATGCGCTGTTCTCGTGCCGCGGCAACGCCTTGCTGCCGTCCGCCGATAGGTTCGGCTGGGGTGTTTTCCTGGTGGCTTTCGGGCTGCCGCTATCCATGCTGCTGCCGCTACCGGGCCTGGCAGCCGTCGCTACCGGGTTGATGTTATCGACGCTGGCCATGCGGCGGCGCATTGCGTGAGCACTGTCGCGGCCGGCACGCGCCCGGTCGCGAGCATCGTTGGAACGTCCCGGCTGCTCTCGCTCTGCTACGCTTGTCGGCATGACCGACCCCAGCGTACCGCCTATCTCGACGCCGATGGCCCGCCGTTTTCGCGGCTATCTGCCTGTCGTGGTGGACGTGGAAACCGGTGGCTTCGACTGGAACCGGCATGCGCTGCTGGAAATTGCCGCTGTGCCGATCGATCTTGATGAGAACGGCCTGCTGATCTTGGGCGAAACCTGCAGCGCACACCTGCACCCCGCACCGGGTACCGAGATTGATCCGAAGTCATTGGAAGTGACGGGCATACAGCTGGATCATCCCTTCCGCTTCGCCAAGCAGGAGCGTGAGGCGTTGGATCATGTGTTCGCGCCTATCCGAGTCGCACTCAAGAAGCACGGTTGCCAACGCGCCATCCTGGTGGGACATAACGCCCATTTCGATCTGAACTTCCTGAACGCCGCCGTCGCACGCGTCGGCCACAAGCGCAACCCTTTTCATCCCTTCAGCGTGTTCGATACCGTCACCCTCGCTGGCGTCGCCTATGGCCAGACAGTCTTGGCGCGCGCCATTCAAGCCGCCGGTTTCGAATGGAACGCCGAAGATGCGCATGCGGCGGTTTATGACGCCGAGCAGACGGCGCGATTATTTTGCAAGATCGCCAACGCGTGGCCGGCACCGAATCCTTAAACATCGCCGTCGGCAAAATCTCTGTAGGAGCGGCGTCCCGCCGCGAGCTTTTTTGGCTTTACCGCAAACCCGCAAACGCCGATGAACACCCGACTGAGCGCCATACACGCCGACATCACCACCCTGCGCGTGGACGCCATCGTCAACGCCGCCAACTCATCGCTACTGGGCGGAGGCGGTGTCGATGGTGCAATCCACCGCGCGGCGGGACCAGAACTCTTGGCCGAATGCAGGCTACTCGGCGGCTGCAAAACGGGCGACGCCAAGATCACCCGCGGTTATCGCCTGCCGGCGCGACATGTCATCCACACGGTCGGCCCGGTCTGGCGTGGCGGCGATCAGGGCGAACCGGAATTGTTGGCTTCGTGCTACCGGCGAAGTATCGAAGTAGCGGCGCAGCATGGACTGCGCTCGCTGGCCTTCCCTGCCATCAGCACCGGTGTCTATGGTTATCCGATTGACAGCGCCACTCGCGTAGCGGTTGCGGCTACTCGGTCGGCAATACATGGCCACCCGAGTATTGAGGAAGTAATTTTCTGCTGCTTTTCTGGCCGCGACTTATCTATCTACGAACGATATCTCAGCGAAACCATATCCATATAGAGTCCCGTGGGTCAGCGTCGGCGTAGCCGCACGGAAGCTGTCCTTGTGGGAGCGACGTGAGTCGCGACCGGAAATATCAACGTCGCGACTCACGTCGCTCCCACAAGGACAGTACGACTTCGCCGCTGGGCTACTGCCGCTGCCGCACCGCTTCGAACAGGGTGACACCAGCAGCGACCGAGACATTGAGGCTTTCGATGTCGCCGGGCATTGGAATCTTGACCAAACCATCGCAGTGTTCGCGCGTCAGCCGGCGCAGTCCGTCGGCTTCGCCACCCAACACCAGCGCCACGTTGCCGCGCAGGTCAATGGAGTACAGCGAAGCGTCGGCTTCGCCCGCCAAGCCATATATCCACACACCCAGCTGCTGCAGATCGCGCAGGCAACGCGAAAGATTGGTCACCGACACCACGGGAATCCGGTCCGCCGCGCCCGCCGAAGTCTTGCGAACAGTCGCATTGAGCGTGGCCGATTTATCCTTGGGAATCACAACGGCCGTCACGCCCGCCGCGGCGGCGCTGCGCAAACAGGCGCCCAAGTTATGCGGGTCCTGCACACCGTCGAGCACCAGCAGCAGCGCCTTGCCTTCGGCAGCCTCCACCAATCCTTGCAGTTCGTTCTCGTCCCACGTCTTGGCGGCGGCGTAGCGAGCGGCCACGCCCTGGTGGCGCACCGAACCACCGACACCGTCCAAGGCCTGGCCGGTAACCCGGCGCACCTCGATACCTTTGCGGCGGGCGTTCTCTTCGATTTCGGTCAGGCGCGCATTCTTGCTGCCGCCTTCCACCAGGACTTCACGCACGTTCTCGGCATCGTTCTCGATGGCGGAGGCCACTGCGTTGACGCCGACGATCCATTGGCTTTGTTTGCTCATTAGGGAACTTGTAAAAATAGATGAATGATTGTTGTAGGAGCGGCCTCCCGGCCGCGAGCTCTTCGCTTCTATCGCGATCTGACAGAAAAAGCTCGCGCCGGGACGGCGCTCCTACGGAATGGGTGTATCAGTACTTCTGTTTCTTGCGCTTGACCGGCTGTCCGCGCGGCGGAAGCTCCGCGACTTCGACTTCCTTTTCGTTCACCAGCTTGAAGTCGATCTTGCGTTCCTCAAGGCTGGCTTTAAGCACCACGATACGCACCCTGTCGCCCAAGCGGAACTGCATGCCGCGTCGTTCGCCCGATAATGTCTTGCGAATAGGATCGAAGTGATAGTAGTCGTGCGGCAGCTGGGTTACGTGCACCAGCCCGTTGACCTTCGATTGATCCAGTTCGATAAATAGTCCGAAGCTCGTCACGCCGCTGATCACACCATCGAACTGGCCGCCGACGTGCTGTTCCATCCATGCGGCGCGGTAGCGTTCGTCCACTTCTCGCTCGGCTTCGTCGGCACGGCGTGCGCGTTCTGAACATTGCAGCGCCAGTGCCGCCATCTGGTGTTGCGCATACGGCGCATTCTGCGGCTTGCCACCCGCCAACACGTGCTTGATCGCGCGGTGCACCAGCAGGTCGGGATAGCGGCGAATCGGCGAAGTGAAGTGCGCGTAGGATTCCAGCGCCAGGCCGAAGTGACCGATGTTGTCGGGCGTGTAGACGGCCAGGCTCTGGCTGCGCAGCACCACGGACTCCAGCAACGCCACATCGGGACGTTCGCGGATCTTCTTCAGCAGCTGGGTGAAATCGCGCGGCTGCACTTTGCTCCATGCCGGCATGCTCAGCTTGAATTCTTTCAGGAACTCCAGCAGGTCGGCGTACTTGGATTCCGGCGGCCGATCATGCACGCGGTAAGGCGCCGGAATATTCGCTGCCAGCAGATACTTGGCCGCTTCCACGTTCGCCGCGATCATGCACTCTTCGATCAGTTTATGGGCATCGTTGCGCGGCATCATGCCGGCCTGGGTGACTTCGCCCCGGTTGTCCAGCACGAAGCGCACTTCCGAGGTCTCGAACTCGATGGCGCCGCGCTTTTCACGCGCCTTGGCGAGCAGTTGATAGAGCTCGTACAGGCGATCGACCTGCGGCAACTGCTTGCCGATGGCATCGCGCGTTTCGGCGTCGTTCTCGCCTACCGCTTTCCACACCTGCTCGTAGGTCAAGCGTGCGTGCGAGCGCATCACCGCTTCATAGAACTTGGACTGGACGACTTCGCCGTCGCTGTTCACCTGCATGTCGCAGACGAAGCACATCCGGTCCACCTGCGGATTCAACGAGCAGATGCCATTGGAGAGCGTCTCCGGCAGCATCGGCACCACGAATCCCGGGAAGTACACCGACGTGGCGCGCTTCTGGGCTTCGTCGTCCAGCGGCGTACCCGGCTTCACGTAATGCGAGACATCCGCGATGGCGACCACCAGTCGATAACCCTGGCGGTTCTTGACCCGGAAGCCCTGGCGGTTGCTTTCGCAGTACACCGCGTCGTCGAAATCCTTGGCGTCCGCGCCGTCGATGGTGACCAGCGGCAGGTCGCGCAGATCCACGCGCCCGCCGATCATGCTTTCCTCGACTACCAATGGCACCGCGGCGGCCTGGTCCAGCACTTCTTGCGGGAATTCATGCGGAATCTCGTGGCCATGGATGGCAGCTTCCACCACCAGCGACGGCGTCAGCTTGTCGCCGAGTACCGCGATGATCTTGCCGATCGGCGGACGGCGGGTATCCGGCGGCATGGTCAGCTCGCAGACCACCAGCTGGCCATCGCGAGCGCCGCCGGTGGCGTCCGGCGGAATCTGCACGTTGCGCTGTATGCGCTTGTCGTCCGGCACCAGATAGGCGATGCCGGCCTCGAAGCTGAAGCGGCCGATCAGGCGCGACAGCCCACGCTCCAAGACGCGCGCGATGCTGCCTTCGCGACGGCCGCGGCGATCGACGCCGGTGACGTTGGCCAGGGCACGGTCGCCGTGCATCACCTTGCGCATCTCGTACGGCGGCAGGAACAGATCGTCGCCGCCCGCTTCCGGGCGCAGGAAACCGAAGCCGTCCGGATTGGCGATCACCACGCCGGCGATCAGGTCGGTATGTTGAACAGGAGCAAAGCCGCCGCGCCGGTTCTGCACCAGCTGGCCGTCGCGCACCATTGCGCCCAGGCGCTTGTTCAAGGCTTCAAAGCGGTCGGGCGCGGTCAGCTCGAGCTCTGCTGCCAAGTCTTCCGCGGTCTGCGGGCCTTCGGAAGTTTCCAGCGTGGCGAGGATTGCCTCACGGCTGGCGATAGGATCGGCGTAGCGTTCGGCTTCGCGCGAGGCATACGGATCGGTGAATGCGCCGCCGCGTGGCGATGGCTGACGCGGTGCGCCGCCGCGGGGTGCGGCAGAGCGGTTTCCTCGCACAGGTTTGGTGGCGGGCAGATCAGGCATCCACGGCGGCAGCTTCGATTTGGACGCCGCTCCAGGTTTGCCGGGGTTGCCCTGCTTGGCGGCTTTGCTCTTTGGGTTGGAGCGGGTGCCCGCACCTGGCGGGGTCTTGCCGGTGCCGGATTTGCCGGAACCTTTGGTTGGTTTTGTAGTCATGCGGGCATGGTACACCCGGCCTGAACACCGCCACGTGCAAAAGCGTTGACAATCATCCGTGCAACTCTCAAAATGCGCCCCGCACCTGCCCAGGTGGCGGAATTGGTAGACGCACTAGCTTCAGGTGCTAGCGGGGGCAACTTCGTGGAGGTTCGAGTCCTCTTCTGGGCACCATCTGATAGTTCGTGAAGGCCACCACGGATTCACTGGATGATTAAAAACCCCGCTTTGGCGGGGTTTTTTGTTTCTGGCGCGATGTCCAGGCGCAGTGTTTGAGAACGCGGCAGGTAGAATTGCCGGCAGGATTCCACTGCGAACGAAACATCTTCTGATGACCGAAACCATCCGCCCCACTTTTCACGGCTTTGAGCAGATCCCGCTGCGCGAGTACGCCGAGCGCGCTTATCTCGACTACTCGATGTACGTGGTGCTGGACCGCGCATTGCCATTCATTGGCGATGGGCTGAAGCCGGTACAGCGCCGCATCATCTATTCGATGAGCGAGCTGGGTCTCAACGCCGGGGCCAAGCCGAAGAAGTCGGCGCGCACCGTGGGCGACGTGATCGGCAAGTTCCACCCGCACGGCGACAGCGCCTGCTACGAAGCGCTGGTGCTGATGGCGCAGCCGTTCTCGTACCGCTATCCGCTGATCGAAGGCCAGGGCAACTTCGGTTCGCCGGACGATCCGAAGTCGTTCGCGGCCATGCGCTACACCGAATCCAAGCTGACACCCATTGCCGAAGTTCTACTAGGCGAACTCGCTCAGGGCACCGCGGATTGGACCCCCAATTTCGACGGCACCCTGGAAGAGCCGACCTGGCTCCCGTCACGGCTACCGCACTTGCTGCTCAACGGCACCACCGGCATTGCCGTGGGCATGGCGACGGACGTACCGCCGCATAACCTCAATGAGATCGTCAGCGCCTGCATCCGGCTGCTGGATGACCCGAATGCCACCGTCGCCGACCTGTGCGAACACGTGCGCGGCCCCGACTATCCGACCACGGCCGAGATCATCACGCCGGCCGCGGATCTGCTCAACATGTATCAGACCGGCAACGGCAGCGTGCGCGCGCGCGCCACGTTCCTGAAGGAAAACAGCAACATCGTCATCAATGCGCTGCCCTATCAGGTGTCGCCGTCCAAGGTGATCGAGCAGATCGCCATGCAGATGCGCGCGAAGAAGCTGCCTTGGCTGGAAGACATTCGCGACGAATCCGATCATGCCAACCCAGTGCGGGTGGTGCTGATTCCGCGCTCCAACCGCGTGGATGCCGAACAGCTGATGGGTCACCTGTTCGCCACCACCGATCTGGAAAAAAGCTACCGCATCAACCTGAACATCATTGGCCTGGACGGGCGGCCACAGGTCAAGAACCTCAAGGCTCTACTGGCCGAATGGTTGGTCTTCCGCACCGATACAGTGACGCGCCGCCTGAAGCACCGCCTGGACAAGGTGGAACGGCGCCTGCACCTGTTGGAAGGCTTGCTGGTGGCGTTCCTCAGTCTGGATGAAGTGATCCGCATCATCCGCAGCGAGGACGAACCCAAGCCGGCGTTGATCGCCCGCTTCAAGCTGAGCGAGGAACAGGCCGATTACATCCTGGACACCAGGCTGAAGCAGCTGGCGCGCCTGGAAGAAATGAAGATCCGCGGCGAACAGGATGAACTGGCCGTCGAACGTGAAAAGCTGATTGCCATACTGGATTCCAAGGCCAAACTGAAAAAGCTGATCAAGGACGAGCTGACTGCCGACGCCAAGAAATTCGGCGATGCGCGCCGCTCGCCATTGGTGGAGCGCGGCGCGGCGCAGGCGCTGGACGAAACCGAACTGGTCGCCAGCGAACCGATGACGGTGGTGGTTTCTGAAAAAGGCTGGGTACGTGCGGCCAAAGGCCACGATGTGGATGCCGCCACGCTGTCGTATAGAGAGGGCGATGGGCTGCTGGCGGCGGTACGCAGCCGCAGTACGCAACAAGTGGCGTTCCTGGATTCGGAAGGCCGCAGCTATTCCACCGCCGTGCACACCTTGCCATCGGCGCGCGGCAATGGTGAGCCCTTGACCGGGCGCTTCTCACCCGCTGCCGGCGCATCGTTCCAGGCCGCAGTCAGTGGCGACAATGATGCGCGCTTCGTGCTGGCGTCCTCGCATGGCTATGGTTTCGTCACCCGCTTTGAAAACCTGACCAGCCGCCAGAAAGCCGGCAAGACCATGCTGAACCTGACGCCCGGCGCCAAGGTGCTTCAGCCGGCGCAAGTGACCCGTACCGATGCCGACCGCATTGTGGCTGTGACCAGCGCCGGCCATCTGCTGGCTTTTCCCATCAGCGAACTGCCTGAACTCGACAAGGGCAAAGGCAACAAGATCATCGAGATTCCGAAGGCCAAGCTGGGCACCGAGCACGTGGTCGCCATTGCATCGGTAACGCCCGGAAATACGCTGTTGGTGAAGAGCGGCCAGCGCACCATGTCACTGTCGTTCAAGGACCTGGATGCGTATGTGGGGGCGCGGGCGTCACGTGGGGGATTGCTGCCCAGAGGTTGGCAGAAAGTGGATGGGTTGGATATCCAGTAGTTCGCCTTCCGGGCGCGCTGCGGCGCGTTCGGGGATCCCTTTCACCATGCGCTACGGTGGCGCGGATGGGCTGGATATTCAGTAGCTGGATATCCGGTAGTTCACCACCCGGACGCGCTGCGGCGCGTTCGCGACCTCATCAGTCACACGCTATGGAGGCGCGGATTTTCACTAGTCCGCCCTCCGGGATTTCGAGAATTGAGAAATGGGAAATCGATAGGGAAGCACTAGAGTGTTCGTATCGAATAGTCACTCAAAATTGGATCCATCGTCATCCCGGCGCACGCCGCCGGAAAGATGTGCCACTCAGCCGTCGTCCGGTATCAGGCGATGCCGAATTGCTTTATAGCAATCTTAGAAGCGAGAGCTCGCGCCGAGACGGCGCTCCTACGGTCATGAGCGATTTTTTTGCTTTGGACTTTGCTGTTGTAGGAGCGGCGTCCCGCCGCGAGCTCTCCCCATACCGTCCCGTTAAATCAAAAGCTCGCGCCGGGATGACGAACCTTTCACAGGTGTGCGGACGATCTCGTAGTCAGCGTACTTGGACGCGCTGCCGCGGCGGCGGCTTCCCTTTAGCTGCGCGGCGCGCGGCGCCTTCACGCTGAACCCGATTTTCTAGCGATTTTTGCCGTCAGATAATTCTCCATACCCAGGCGCTTTATCAGCCTGAGCTGCTGTTCCAGCCAATGCGCGTGGTCTTCCTCGGTATCCTTGAGCTGGGTCAGCAGGATGTCGCGGCTGACGAAATCGCCATGCTGTTCGCAAAGGGCAATGCCCTTGGCCAGATTCGCGCGGACTTCGTATTCCACTTCCAGATCCCGCTGCAGCATCTCTTCGACGGTATGCCCGGCCCGGAATGACGTAGGGCTCATGTCAGGGTCGCCTTCCAGGAACAGGATGCGCCGCAGCAGCGCATCGGCATGCTCGGTTTCTTCCTGCATTTCGTGGTTGATACGCTCGTACAAGGCCGGTATCCCCAGGTCGTCGTACCGACGGGAATGGATGAAGTACTGATCGCGCGCGGCCAGCTCGCCACGCAGCAGCTGCTTCAGGTATTCGACGACTTCGGGATGGCCTTTCATAGCGGCAACTTCGGTAAAGGGGCATGCATGGTGCCCTATCCCTGTCGGCAATGACCTAATCAGAATCAATCTCAGTTGTATCGGCAGCTCGAAGCATCACAACTTCATGGAATAATCCGCGAAAGCGTCTTTCGCGCGCCGTTACGGAACACACGCATGCTTATTTGGACAAAGCGCCTGCTGTGGGTGCTCTTGCTGTTGATCGCGATCCTTGTGCTGGCGGCGACACTGTTGCTGCGCGGTAGCCTACCCTCGCTGGACGGCGGAATGACGCTGCCGGGTTTGACCGCAGCGGTCACGATCCAACGCGACGCCAATGGCGTGGTGACCATCGACGCCGGCAGCGAAGCCGACGCCCTGCGCGCGCTGGGATACGTACACGCACAGGAGCGCTATTTTGAAATGGACCTGATGCGCCGCACCTCGGCCGGAGAACTGGCGGAGTTGTTCGGTCCCGTCGCGATCGACCTGGACAAGAAGCGCCGCGTCCACCGCATCCGTGCACGGGTGACCGAACACCTGAACGATTTCGCCGGCGAAAAGATGCCGCAGCTGATGGCCTATGCCGATGGGGTCAACGCTGGCCTGGATGATCTCCGCACGCGTCCCTGGCCTTACCTGTTGCTGCAGCAATCGCCGCGCCGGTGGGATGTGGTGGACTCGGCGCTGACCGGCTATGCGATGTACTTCGATCTGCAGGATTCGGAGAACACCCGCGAATTGGCATTGTGGAAAATCCGCCAGATTGGCCCTCCCGCACTGGCCAATCTGCTGGCGCATGACGGCACCGAATGGGATGCCCCGATGTTTGGCCAGCCGCGTGGCAATGCCAAGCTGCCTGCGTTGGAACATGTAGATTTGCGCGAACTGCCGATGCCGAAATCCGATACGCACCGCCGCCTGGCCGACAAAGGCACGCCCGGCAGCAACAACTGGGCGGTCGCGGGTCCGCTAACCAAGGACGGACGCGCCACCCTGGCCAACGACATGCATCTGGGATTGCGCGCACCGAACATCTGGTTTCGTGCGCGCTTGCGCTACCCGGATGCGCGCGCGCCGGGCGGCAAGGTCGACGTTTCCGGCGTTACCCTGCCCGGCTTGCCGGCGGTGATCGTCGGCAGCAACGGACACGTGGCATGGGGGTTCACCAACAGCTATGCCGATACGGCGGACTGGTATCCCGTGCGCCCCTGTGCGAACGAAGAAACCGCAGCGGATACCTGCGACCGTGTGACCCGCCACGCCGAAACCATTGGCGTCGCAGGCGCCGACGCGGTCCCTTTCGAAGTGGTGGAAACCGCCTACGGCCCGATTCTGCATGAACGCGCGGGCGACATACCCGCGCTGGCCTTGCGCTGGACGGCGCACCTGCCCGGCGCGCTCAACTTCGAACTGGCGGATCTGGCGAGCGCCAGCGATCTGGGCTCCGCGCTCGCCGTGGCCGAACGCACCGCGATACCCGCCCAGAACTTGGTCATCGGCGATCGCAACGGCGAAATCGCTTGGCGCATTCTTGGTCCATTGCCGGTGCGCTCCGGCCGTTGCGCCAGAAACCCGCCACTGGCCGCGATTACTTCCGCTTCAGCGGACAACACCACCGCAGCCTTTTCCAGTATCCGGCGCGAGGCTTGCTATCAGTGGAGTATCTCAACGGAGCTATCGCCCGTATTGCGCCGACCTAGTCAACACCGTCTGTGGACAGCCAACGCGCGAGTCGTCGATGACGCCGGCTTGAGCGCACTCGGCGACGGCGGCTATGCCCTGGGCGCCCGCGCGAAGCAGATCCGCGATGGACTCTTTGCGAAAAATCAATTCTCCGAGAAAGAGTTGCTCGACATCCAACTGGACAACCGCGCGGTATTCCTGAAGCGGTGGTGGCAGTTGCTGCAGGACCAAGCCAAGAAGAAGGGCGATGGAACCGCCGTGCGCGCACTGGCGACCGCTGGCCGTAAGTGGGAAGGCCGCGCCAGCACCGATTCGGTCAGTTTCCGCCTGGTTCGCGCATGGCGGCTAGCGGTACACGCACGCATCGCCGATGGCTTGACCGCACCGGCGCAGGCGGCGCTTGGCGAGGAGTTCGTCATGCCTGATTTGCCGCAGTTGGAAGGGACCGTCTGGCCATTGCTGCAACAGCGCCCCGCACACTTGCTGTCGCGTCGCTATCCGACCTGGGACGCGTTGCTGGAGGATGCCGCCAAGGAAGTTCGCGACGAATTGATCGAACATGGCCCGCTGGAGCAGCGCATCTGGGGCGAACGCAACACGGCGAATATCTGCCATCCACTGACCGACGCTCTGCCCGGTTTTCTAAAAAGCAGGTTGTGCATGCCTGCCGAGCCGCTGCCCGGCGATGGCGCCATGCCACGCGTGCAGGGACCGGCATTCGGCGCGTCGGAACGGATGGTGGTCTCACCCGGGCACGAGGCCGACGGCATCCTGCATATGCCTGGCGGCCAGAGCGGTCACCCGCTGTCGCCGTTCTGGGGAGCGGGTCATGGCGATTGGGTGCATGGCCGGCCGACGCCTTTCCTGCCGCAGAAAACGGAATACGTGTTGACGCTGAAACCGTAGGCTGGCATTGCGGCCTTCGGTACGTAGGAGCGGCGTCCCGCCGCGAGCTCTTCCCGTCAGATCGCGCTAGAGCGAAGAGCGGTTGAAGCCTGCTGTTCACCATCCGGACGCGCTGCGGCGCGTTCTTGATCGCGCGCGCTGAGTAGCTACCGGGGCGCGGAGCGGCGTCTCGCCGCGCGCTCTTCGCTGCTATCGCGATCTGCCGGGAAGAGCTCGCGGCGAGACGCCGCTCCTACATATACATCGCTTACAACGCTGCGTTGTGCACGCCCGCTATCGCGCGCCCGGACGGATCCGCCGCTGCGGCGAAGCTCGCGTCCCAGGCGATGGCCGTTGGTGATGAACATGCGATCGACTTGCCACCTGGCACGGTCTCCGCGCAGGCTTGTCCTGGATAGAACTGCTCGAACAAGCTGCGGTAGTAATACGCTTCCTTGGTCAGTGGCGGGTTGATAGGAAACCGCTTGTCGGCCGCTGCCAGTTCGCGATCGCTAACGTGCGCTTCGGCATGCGCTTTCAGTCCATCGATCCAGCCATAACCCACGCCGTCGCTGAACTGCTCTTTCTGCCGCCACAGGATGGAATCCGGCAGATAATCTTCGAAAGCTTCGCGCAGCACGGCTTTCTCGATGGCTCGCTTTCCACCGCGGCTCTTGTCGATCATTTTTTCCTGCGCATCCATCTTCATCGCGACATCCAGGAACTCCACGTCCAGGAACGGCACCCGCGGCTCCACGCCCCACGCCATCATCGATTTGTTGGCCCGCAGACAATCGTAGTTGTGAAGCGCATCCAACTTGCGTACGAGTTCCTCATGGAATTCACGCGCGTTCGGTGCCTTGTGGAAATACAGATAGCCACCGAAGATTTCGTCCGAACCTTCGCCGGACAGCACCATCTTCACACCCATCGCCTTGATGCGGCGCGCCAGCAGATACATCGGCGTGGACGCACGAATCGTCGTGACGTCGTAGGTTTCGATATGACGGATCACTTCAGGCAAAGCATCCAAGCCTTCCTCGAAGGTGTATTCGAAACCGTGGTGCACCGTGCCCAGTGACTCGGCGGCGATGGCGGCGGCGGCCAGATCGGGCGATCCCTTCAGACCGATGGCAAAGGAATGCAGACGCGGCCACCAGGCCTCGGAAGTATCGTCGTCCTCCACACGCTTGCGGGCGAAGCGTGCCGCAACGGCCGCCACCAGCGAGGAGTCCAATCCGCCCGACAACAGCACGCCATAGGGCACGTCGGTCATCAACTGACGGTGCACGGCGCGTTCGAATGCTTCGCGCAGTTCCTGCTTGCTCACTTCGACGCCTTGCACGGCTGCATAGTCGCGCCAAGGCTTCTGGTAGTACTGGGTCAATTCACGGGTCGCACTGTCGTAGTAATGCCCAGGTGGAAACTGCGATACGTCGGCGCATAAATTGGCCAGGGCTTTCATTTCGGAAGCGACGCATAGCCGTCCTTCGCGGTCATGCCCCCAGTACAACGGGCAAACACCCATCGGATCGCGCGCGATCAGGAAGCGCTGCTTCGCTGCATCCCACAACGCGAACGCAAAAATGCCGTTGAGCCGGTTGAGAAGGGAGTCTGGTGTGTCTTCGCGGTACAGCGCGTTGATTACTTCGCAGTCCGAGCCGGTCTGAAAGGCATAAGGCTGCGCCAGCTCTTTCTTCAACTCGCGGTGGTTATAGATTTCGCCGTTGACGGCCAGCACCAGTTCGCCATCGGCCGAGCGCAACGGCTGCGAGCCGCCGGCCGGATCGACGATGGCCAGACGCTCATGCACCAGAATGGCGCCATCGTCGATATACACACCGCTCCAATCGGGACCGCGGTGGCGTTGCCGCTGGGAGAGCTCCAACGCCTGTCTTCGCAGGGTTCGCAGGTCGTCGCCGGACTGCAGGCCGAAGATGCCAAAGATGGAACACATGTGGGGGTAGCTCCTGAGAAAGATGGATCGGTCGTGGTTCGGGTTTGATATCGCACTTCTCGGCCCAGAAACAAAAAACCCGCATCGTGGATGCGGGTTTTTCTGATCGCTCGGCTGGTTACTTTTCGCCTAGTCGCAGACCCGCATCGGCCGCGCACGATTATTCGCGCGCGCATTATTGCGGCGGTTCGAATTAACCAGGGCGTTGGCGGGAGAGCGGAGCATGGGGGTGAACCTAACCGGTTTCCTGGGCAGCTGGCAAGTACTTTCTTTGTATATGCGACCAGCAGACGAAAGCCGGCCCCTTAGTTTCTTATGCAACGAACCGGCGCGCGGATTCCGATTGGCGAGCGCCCCTCAGGAAACGATCAGCAAGCGCTGCACCAACGCCTGGTACAGCCCCGGCAGCGCTTCCAGGTCGGCGATGGCGATGTTCTCATCCACCTTGTGGATGCTTGCGTTGACCGGACCTATCTCAATGCACTCGGCGCCCAGCGGCGCGATGAAGCGCGCGTCGGACGTGCCGCCCGCCGTGCTCTCCTCGGGAGGCGCTCCAGAGAACTCGGCCAGCACCTGCCGCGCGGTCGCACGCAGATGACCTTCCGGCGTATAGAAGGGCTCGCCGCCACGATGCCAAGCCATGGTGTAGTCGAGGCCATGCTTGTCGAAAATTGCTTCGATTTCCTTTTCCAGTTGCTCGGCCTGCCAGCTGGGATTGAAGCGCAGGTTGAATACCACGTGCAGCTCGCCCGGGATGACATTGCTGGCGCCGGTGCCGGAATGAATGTTTGAAATCTGCATGCTGGTGGGCGGAAATGTTTCGTAGCCCTCATCCCATTGGCGAGCAACCAGTTCGCCCAGCGCAGGCACCGCCTTGTGAATGGGATTGAGCGCTTTGTGCGGATAGGCCACGTGGCCTTGCACGCCACGGACATGCAGCGTGCCGGTCAGCGTGCCGCGGCGGCCGACACGCAGCAGATCGCCGAGTTTTTCCTTCGATGAAGGCTCACCGGTGATGCACCAGTCGATGCGTTGGCCTCGCTCACGGAATGCCTCGGCAACCAGCTTGACACCATCGAGCGCGTCGCCTTCTTCGTCCGAGGTGACCAGCAATGCCACCGTGCCCGGATGATCCGGGTGCGCATCGACGAATCGCTCCAGCGCAATCGTGCAGGCGGCCACGCTGCATTTCATATCGGCGGTGCCCCGTCCGTACAACACACCGTCGCGCACCGTAGGCACGAATGGATCGCTGGTCCACGCATGTAATGGTCCCGGCGGCACTACGTCGGTATGACCCAGCAACACCAGCACCGGCGCACCGCTACCGTGCGTGGCCCAAAGATTGTCGACATCGCCGAAACGCAGGTGCTCGCATTGGAATCCCGCCTGCTGCAGGCGCTTGGCGATCACTTGCTGGCAGCCCGCATCGTCCGGCGTGATGGAGTGGCGGCGTATCAGCTCGCTGGATAGTTCAACGACATCGCTCATGTGCCCACTCCAAACAGCTTCTTGAAGCCATTGTCGCTGAAGCCTTGTGAAAACCGGCCGTCGTCGGTGATCACCACGGGTCGCCGGATCAATTGAGGGTATTCCTTCAACAACAACTTCCATTCCGCGTCCGAACCCGGCGTCTTGCGGTTCTCGGGCAACTGGCGCCACGTGGTGGAGGATTTGTTGATCAACGCATCCCAACCGCCAGCATGCTGCGCCCAGGCCGCCAGCGACTCAGGTGGCTGCCGGTTGTCGCGGTAATCAATGAAATCATGTTCTACACCGAAGCGCTCCAGCCACTTGGTGGCTTTCTTGCAGGTGTCGCAGTTCTTCAGGCCGTAGAGGGTGGTCATATCTGCTTTTCTTATCCCTATCGCCGTCATTCCCGCGGCTGTTAAGAGCCGCGGGGATGACGAGAAAGAACCTAGTCCGCCAATCCGCGCAGCAGTTCATTGACGCTGGTCTTGCTGCGCGTCTTCTCATCCACCTGCTTCACGATCACAGCGCAGTACAGCGAATACTTGCCGTCGGCCGATGGCAGAGACCCGGACACGACCACGCTGCCGGGCGGTACGTAGCCATAGCTGATTTCACCGGTGGCGCGGTCGTAGATGCGGGTGGACTGGCCAAGGAACACGCCCATCCCGATCACACTGTGATGACCGACCACCACGCCTTCCACCACTTCCGAGCGCGCGCCGATGAAGCAATGGTCCTCGATGATCGTCGGCGACGCCTGCAACGGCTCCAGTACACCGCCGATGCCCGCGCCGCCAGATAGATGACAGTGCTTGCCGATTTGCGCGCAGGAACCCACGGTAGCCCAGGTGTCCACCATGGTGCCCTCGCCCACATACGCACCGATGTTGACGAAGCTGGGCATCAGCACGACGTCCTTGCCGAAATAGGTGCCGCGCCGCGCGACAGCGCCGGGCACGACACGGACGCCAGCCTTGCGGAACTCGGCCTCGCCATAACCTTCAAAACGGGCCGGAATCTTGTCCCAGAACGGCGCCGGCTGGGCGTCGATCACCGCCATGTCATTGACGCGGAAATACAGCAGCACCGCTTTCTTCAACCATTCGTTGACCTTCCAGCCACCTTGCCCGTCTGCTTCGGCGACGCGGAATGCGCCGGTCTCCAGGCCTCCGATCACTTGCTCCACCGCCGGGCGGACAGTGGTTTCGGTTTCATCCGGCGTCAGCTCTGCGCGGCGCTCGAAAGCGCTTTCGATAGCTGACTTCAACAGCTCGGACTTCAACGGCCCGGTGGGCGCGGTTTGCTCGGTCATCAATCCTTATTCCTGATCAGGTGGGGTTATCTAGGCTGGCGCGCAATGCGACCTGCAAAGCCTGCTGCTGGGCTTCATCGGTGATCGGGAGATCGCGCTCATCGGTAATCTGAAAAATGTCTTCGGCGCGTTCGCCGAAGGTGGCGATACGCGCATCGTGCACGCGCAAGCGCATGCGGCGCAGCACTTGCGCCACATCCGACAACAGACCCGGCCGATCGGGCGCCACCAGGCTGAGCACGGTGCGGCGCCCATCCGGCGTAACGCCGAATTCGATGCGCGGAGCGAAGCGAAAATGCTTGAGCTGACGGGGCATGGCACGGCGCGAAGTACGGACGCGATCCAGCGGGCCATCCAGAGCGTCGCTCAACGCCTGCTCGATCTCCGCCGGAACACGCGGCGCGTAGCTGTCGGTGGGTAAAACCTCGAAGGTATCGAAAATGGTCCCGTTGGGGCCTACCAGCACGCGCGCCTGATGGATCGCGAACCCTTTCCTGTCCAGGGTGGCCAGAATAGCCGCGAACAAGCCGTCGCGGTCCGGCGAATACACGAACACTTCCATCGCATTCGCGTCGTCACCGATATGCCG
Organism: Pseudoxanthomonas sp. UTMC 1351; assembly: GCF_040948865.1. Classification (NCBI taxonomy): domain Bacteria; kingdom Pseudomonadati; phylum Pseudomonadota; class Gammaproteobacteria; order Lysobacterales; family Lysobacteraceae; genus Pseudoxanthomonas; species Pseudoxanthomonas sp. UTMC 1351. The sequence goes on from NZ_JAVGJT010000018.1 coordinate 92,790, forward strand.
CGCACGGACACGCGTTTCTCCAGCCTCGGCACCGCGAATGGCGGTGGCCTGCCAGGCAAGTTGCTCCGGGCGGAAGCGCAGGAAGCTTTCGTCCGGCATGGCGGCGAACAAAGTGTCGGCTTTGGCGGCATCCACACCTTGAATCTTCAGTAGTGCTTTCACCGCATCGCGTGCTTCGATCAGGCGTTCGCTCACCGCCACCGGATGCTCCAGGCCTTCGCGCAGCACGCGACGTGCGGCGAAGTAGAGATCGGCCAGCAGCCGGTCTTTCCAGGCGTTCCAGAGTTTCGGGCTGGTGCCGGCGATGTCGGCGCAGGTCAGCAGGTAAAGGTAATCGAGACGTTCGCGGTCCTTCACCAATGCGGCGAAAGCACGGATGACCTCCGGGTCGGAAATGTCCTGCTTTTGCGCGGTGACCGACATGCGCAAATGCTGTTCGACCAGCCACGCCACCAGCTCGTTGTCCGACTCGCTCAAACCATGCGCCGTGCAGAACTCGCGTGCATCAACCGCCCCGAGCTCCGAATGATCGCCGCCACGGCCCTTGGCGATGTCGTGGAACAGGCCGGCCAGCAACAGCAACTCCGGTTTGCGCAGACGTGGCCAGACTTCATGGGCGATGGAGAAGCGTTCGTCGGCTCGTCCGGATGCGAAGGCCGCGATGTTGCGCAACACCATCAGCGTGTGCTGGTCGACGGTGTACACATGAAACAGATCGAACTGCATGCGTCCGGATACGCGCGCGAAGGCCGGTACCCACTGCCCCAGCACACCCAAGCGTGCCATGCGCGTCAGCGTCTCCACCGCACGCGGGCCGCGCAGCAGAGCCATGAACGCCTCGCGCTGGGCTGCGGTGGCCGCTTCGAACGAAGGCAGCTTCAGCAGCGACTCGGCCAATGCGCGCGCAGTGCGCGAATGCAATCCGCGTACCTGAGGCTGCGCCGCCCACATGGCGAACAGAGCGAAGACTTGCGAGATGTCGGCAGTCGGCCAATGCGGATCGCGCGCCGCCAGATAGCCGCGGCGGAGTGCGAACGCTTCGTCCAAGGGTTCGGGCAGAGCTTCGCCATCGAACTGTTCCTCGAAACGCTGCAGCAGACGATCGCTGATCCGGCGCACGATGGCGGCGCTGCGATAGAAGCCCTGCATCATTTTCTCGACGCCAAGGTTCTCCGCGTCATCGGCGAAGCCCAGGCGTTCGGCCAGGGTCTTCTGGTAATCGAATCGCAGACGTTCTTCCGGCCGGGCGGCTACCAGGTGTAGCCCGTAACGCAAGCGGCCCAATGCGCGGCGTTCGCGCGACAACGCGGCAGCTTCGTCAGGGCCCAGATGGCCCATACCCACCAGCGGTTCAAGATCGCGCACGCCAAAGGCGCGCAAAGCCATCCAACCCAGCGTATGCAGATCGCGCAAACCGCCGGGACCATCCTTGATGTTGGGTTCCAGATTGTCGGAGGTGTCGCCGAAGCGCGCGTGCCGGACGCGCAACTCTTCGCGCTTGGCAACAAAGAAATCACGCGGCGGCCAAACCCGTGCCGCGGCGATGGCATCAATCAGGGCAGCTTCATCATGTTCGTCGGCGACCAGCGGACGTGCTTCGATCAGTGCGGTCAAGACGGTTTGTTCGCCCGCGGTAGCGGCGGTGCATTCATCGGCGGATCGCACCGCGTGGCTGATCGGCAGTCCTGCATCCCAGAGCACGGCGAAGAAGCGCGCCAGTGAATCATGGTGGGTTTGCTGCGCGTCGGCTTCCGCGAGTACCAATAGATCGACATCCGACTGCGGAAACAGTTCACCGCGTCCGTAACCGCCTACTGCGAACAACGCCATCGGCGCGTCATCCGGGACGCAGCGCGCCCAGGCGTCCTTCAAAAGATGGTCGACGGCGCGCGCGCGCAATGCCAACAGCCGGTCCATGCTGTCGTTCTGGTCGAATCGTTTTTCCAGGCGCGCGTCCGTATGCGCCAGCGAAACACGCGCCGCAGCCGACCATGTTGAATCATCAGCGGGCGACGGGCCGATGTCGGGCAGCCGCGGTGCGGAACCGTTCGCGGCTACGGAGGTGTTCACAGGTCGTTGTCGTCGCCGGGCACGCGGGTCAGGATCTCGACGCCGTCCTGGGTCACCGCGACAGTGTGCTCCCACTGAGCCGACAGCTTGCGGTCCTTGGTAACCACCGTCCAACCGTCCGGCAGCACCTTGGAATGGCGGGCGCCCTCGTTGATCATCGGCTCGATGGTGAAGGTCATGCCCGGCTTCAGCAGCATGCCTTCGCCCGGCCGGCCGTAGTGCAGCACCTGCGGCTCGTCGTGGTAGACCTGGCCGATGCCGTGGCCGCAATACTCACGCACCACGGTGAAGCGCTGGGATTCGGCGAATTGCTGAATGGCGTGGCCCACATCGCCCAGGGTCGCGCCCGGCTTGACCGCCCGGATACCGCGAAACATCGCCTCGCGGGTGGTTTCCACCAACCGCTTGGCCATGACGGACGGAGTACCAACGTAATACATGCGGCTGGTATCGCCGTGCCAGCCGTCTTTGATCACGGTGACGTCGATGTTGACGATGTCGCCGTCCTTCAACACCTTGGCCTCGCTGGGGATGCCGTGGCAGATGACGTTGTTGACCGAGGTGCAGACCGTGGCCGGAAAGCCGCGATAACCGACGTTGGCGGGAATCGCCTGCTGCACGTTGACGATGTGATCGTGGCAGATGCGGTCCAGTTCGGCGGTGGTAACGCCCGGCTTCACATGGGGCGCCACGACTTGCAGCACCTCGGCGGCCAGGCGGCCGGCGACGCGCATCTTTTCGAGGTCTTCGGGGGTTTTAAGGGTAATTGCCATGGGCGGATTATCGCCTATTTCACTTCTCCAGGGCCCGCTACGTGGGGTTCTGGCGCCAAGATGCACGCCAGCGACGTGTCCACACACCAGACCCGCTCCATGGAAATTTGCGGCAGCCGTCACGGCGAGGCTATAATTCCGCGGATTGGCCGGGTCCGCCCTGCCAGTCGTCCACGTCGGACGACACCGACGAATCCACACCTGCAGCCACAGCCCGTGCCGGGGTGCCTCTGAGAATCAGGGGTTCGGTCACGGAAGCCGCAGGGAGGCCCAACCCCGGAACCATGCCCTCACCGGCAAACCGCCTTACTCAATGATCGGCGGTCGGTTCCTTTTCAGGAGTTCAAGCAATGCCCCAAGTCACCATGCGCCAGATGCTGGAAGCCGGCGTCCACTTCGGCCACCAGACCCGCTACTGGAACCCGAAGATGGCCCCGTACATTTTCGGCGCGCGCGGCAAGATTCACATCATCAACCTCGAGAAGACCGTTCCGCTGTTCAACGACGCGATGAACTTCATCTCGGGCGTGGCCCAGAAGCGCGGCACCATGCTGTTCATCGGCACCAAGCGCAGCGCGCGCGATCCGATCAAGGAAGAAGCGATCCGCTGCGGCCAGCCGTACATGACCCAGCGCTGGCTGGGCGGCACGCTGACCAACTTCGCTACCGTGAAGAAGTCGGTCGCCCGCCTGAAGGAACTGGAAGCCGCCGAAACCGACGGCACCTTCGAGAAGCTGGTCAAGCACGAAGTGCTGAGCCTGCGCCGTGAGCGCGACAAGCTGGAAGCCTCGCTGGGCGGCATCAAGGAAATGAACCGCCTGCCGGACGCGCTGTTCGTCATCGACATCGGCCATGAAGACATCGCCATCAAGGAAGCCAAGAAGCTCGGCATCCCGGTGATCGCGGTGGTCGACTCCAACTACGATCCGGCCCTGGTGGACTACCCGATTCCGGGCAACGACGACGCCATCCGTGCGGTGCAGCTGTACGCCCGCGCCGCCGCCGACGCCGTGCTGGAAGGCAAGGCCGCCTCACCGAACGCCGCCGTGGTCCGCGAAGAAGAGTTCACCGAAGCTGGCGAAGACGGCAAGGGCGCGCGCCGCGCACCTGCCAAGAAGGCTCCTGCCAAGAAGGCTGACGAAGCCGCACCGGCTGCCGAGTAATCGGCTTGCAATGCCGCCGCGCCATGCTGCGCGGCGGCTGTTCCGATAAGGCGGGTGTTGACCCGCCGTCATCTACAAGTCGGCGGGCCTGGGCCCGCCCTACGACACCGCACAACTGAGGTAATTCCCGTGGAAATCACTGCTTCCCTGGTCAAGGAACTGCGCGAGCGCACCGGCGCCGGCATGATGGAGTGCAAGAAGGCGCTCACCGAGAACAACGGCGACATCGACGTCGCGGCCGAGTGGCTGCGCAAGTCCGGCTTGGCCAAGGCCGACAAGAAGGCCGGCCGTGTGGCCGCCGAAGGCCGCATCGCGGTTGCCCAGAACGGCAGCAAGGCCGTGCTGGTGGAAATCAATTCCGAAACCGACTTCGTGGCCAAGGACGAAAACTTCCTGGCTTTCACGGAAGCCGTTGCCCAGGCCACCCTGGCATCGGGCGCGACCGATGTCGAAGCACTCAAGACCGCCAAGCTGCCTTCCGGCGAAACCGTCGAGGAAACCCGCGCCGCCGCCATCGCCAAGCTCGGCGAGAACATCCAGATCCGTCGCATGGCCACCGTCAATAGCGCCAACAACGTCGCTGCCTACGTGCACGGCGGCAAGATCGGCGTGCTGATCGAGGTCAAGGGCGGGGATGCCGAACTGGCTCGCGGCCTGGCGATGCACGTGGCCGCCATGAATCCCCCGCACATCAAGGCTTCCGACGTTCCGGCAGAGTTCGTGGCCAAGGAAAAGGAAATCGAACTGGCCAAGATGTCCGACAAGGACAAGAACAAGCCGGCCGACATTCTGGAAAAGATCATCAGCGGCAAGATCGCCAAGATCGTCAACGAAGTCACCCTGTACGGCCAGCCGTACGTGCTGGACACCAATCAGTCGGTGGAAGCCGTGCTGAAGGCCGCCGGTGCCGAAGTGGTCAGCAGCCAGCGCCTGGCTGTGGGCGAAGGCATCGAGAAGGTGGTGGAAGACTACGCTGCCGAAGTGATGAAGCAGGCCGGCCTGGCATAACCGCCGACCGCCTCGCGTCGAAAAAAAGCCGCGGAATTCCGCGGCTTTTTTTATTCATGCAGTTTCGATGCGGTTATTCCTTGGCCTGAAACACCACTTCCTCATATGGCTGGACCACCACCCAGCCTTCACCGGCGAATCGCAGTTGAATGCTCTCGCCCGAGCCGCGCCCCAGCAATGTGCCGAACGAAATATCGGTGACGATTTCCGGCGTCAGTCCGCCGGACCAGGCCACGGTGGCGTTGGGATCGGTGAATATTGGGCCGGTTGCCGCCGAAACCGGCAACGTCAATGGCTCGTAGTGCGAACTGATGGCAACGATGCCGTGTCCGCTCAAACGGACGTTGAAAAGGCCGCCTGACATCATGCCTGCGGCTTTGCGCATCATGGTGATCTTGCTTTCTATGCCCGATTCGATCGCCAGCACGTCGTTGCCATTGACGAAGATCGCTTCGCCAGCCAAACGCAACAGCGTGACCTTCTTGCCTGCATCGGCCAGGTATACGCGGCCGTTTCCTTCCATCTTCATCAGCTGCATGCCTTCGCCGCTGATCGCCTTTTTCAGCAAATTGCCCAGACCTTGTTCCAGCACACCCTGACGGGTGAACTTGACGTTGCCGACGCGCGCCACCATGGCGCCAGCCTTGGCCCATACCAAGCCATTGAGGCGCACCTCCAGCATATGGGGGCTTTCCAGCTCGAAGGCATCGCCGCCGACATCCTTTTCTTTCGATGAAGCGAGGAATTCCTGCAGTGTACGTATGGCCATATCCGCTTTCCGATGGTCGAGCCGCGCCGTTCGCGACGGCGGCGAATGTAACGGATTTCGATCACTGCATGATGGCGGTCGTCGTACTCCCAGGGACGAATCCTCCGATGCGCATGCCGCTGGGAGTCACTGGAAAACGCCATGAAAGAGGCATTCCACGCAGGCAAGCGGATATCGTGAACACCTGATGCCCGGGCTCGGATAGAATTGCGCTGTTTATCCCCTGCCGAGATCGCCCATGACAGCGCCCCTAGTCTTTCGCCGCATCCTGCTAAAACTTTCCGGCGAGGCGCTGATGGGATCCGAAGATTACGGCATCGACCCGGCGGTAATCGGGCGCATTGCCCGAGAGATCATCGAGGCACATGAAGCCGGGGCCGAGATCGCGCTGGTGATCGGCGGCGGCAATATCTTCCGCGGCGCGGGCCTGGCCGCTGGCGGCATGGACCGGGTCACCGGCGACCAGATGGGCATGCTGGCTACCGTCATCAATGCCTTGGCCATGCAGGATGCACTGGAAAAACTCGGCGCCAAAGTCCGCGTAATGAGTGCCATCAAGATCAACGACGTCTGCGAGGACTACATCCGTCGCCGCGCCGTGCGCCACTTGGAAAAAGGCCGCATCGCGATCTTCGCTGCGGGCGTTGGCCAGCCGTTCTTCACCACGGATTCCGGCGCCGCGCTACGCGCGATCGAGATCAACGCCGATTTGCTGCTGAAAGCGACCAAGGTCGACGGCGTCTACGATTGCGACCCACGCAAGAACGCCGACGCCAAGCGTTTCGACCAACTGACATACGACGAAGTACTCAACCGCAATCTCGAAGTCATGGACACCGCCGCTTTCGCGTTGTGCCGCGACAGCGACCTGCCGCTGCGCATCTACGACCTGACCGTACCGGGCAATCTGATGCGCATCCTGCGCGGCGAAAACGTCGGCACGCTGGTGAAGGGGCGCGACTGAGGGTTTGGCGAAGGGTGAAGTCGGCCGCTTCGCGGCCTGCAAAGAGTGAAGAGGAAAATCGGTCGCTAAGCGGCTAGCGAGGAAATGGCTCTGCCCTACTCCGCTTTATGTACCCAATGCCGCCAGCTTTCGGAAATTCCCACCCTCATATCGCCTGGAGGAGAGGCAGGCGCGGCTACTTCTCTTCACCCTTCGCAGGTGGCGCAGACACCGATCTTCCAGCGCCGCGCGCGACTTTCCCCTGTAATTGTGTCCGCCCTTCCCTCACGGCACCCTAGCCGTCATGGGACATGCTCACGGCGCTCACCATCACGGCCACGGCTCGGCGACTCGCGCCTTTGCGCTGGTCACGCTGATCAACCTGGCTTACACGGTCCTGGAAGCAGGCTACGGCTTCTACATCAACTCGCTGGCGCTGCTGTCCGACGCCCTGCATAACCTGGGCGATGTACTGGGGTTGGGCTTGGCCTGGGCTGCCGCGGCATTGGCCCGGCGGCGACCCACCGGAAACCACACCTACGGCTGGCGCCGCGCGACACTGCTTTCGCCGTTGGCCAACGCCATTTTGCTGATGGTGTTCTCCGGCGCATTGGGCTGGGAAGCGATGCAACGCTTCAACGCCCCGCCGGCGATACCGGCTGTGCCTGTGATTGTGGTGGCCGCTATCGGCATCTTCGTCAATCTGGGCGCCGCCTGGCTGATGCGCGAAGGCCATGCCCGGGATATGAACAAGCGCGGTGCTTTTCTCCACTTGATCGCCGACGCGGCAGTCTCGCTGGCAGCCGTCATCGCCGGTTTCGGGATGTGGATGTTCGGTTGGTCCTGGCTGGATCCGGCGACAGCACTGCTGATCGGGGTGGTGATCGCCGTGGGCACCTTCGGCCTGTTGCGCGACAGTTTCAATGCCGCCATGGATGCGGTGCCAAGCAACATCGACCATTCGGAGGTCACCGCGTTCCTGGTGGCGCAACCGGGCGTGGATGCGGTGCACCACCTGCATATCTGGCCGCTGGGGGCCGGTGAGGTCGCCTTGACCGCCCATCTGGTGCGCCGCCAGCCGGACGATCACGACGCCTTCATCGATGCCACCGTCCGCGAACTGGACCAGCGCTTCGGGATCAATCACGCGACCCTGCAGATCGAGCGCGGGGCGCGATGCGAGCACGATCTGCACGATGCCGCGCCGCATCATTCGCATTGATCCGCCGCAGGCGGTGCCAGGGCCGGAAAAGGGACCTGAAAAGGCCCGCCCATGAGTGAAACGCCCTATAATCGGGCGTTTAACGCCATGCAACGGAACTAGCGATGCTCAACGAAATCAAGAAAGACGCGCAGACGCGCATGATCAAGAGCATTGAGACGCTGCGCCACAATCTGACCAAGCTCCGTACCGGTCGCGCTTCCACGGCTCTGGTGGACCACCTGAAAGTCAATTACTACGGTTCGGACATGCCGCTAACTCAGGTCGCCAGCGTCGTCGTCAGCGACGCCCGCTCACTGACCATCACACCGTGGGAAAAGCAGATGGTCTCGGCCGTCGAAAAAGCGATCCTGGCCTCGGACCTAGGGCTGACTCCCAATACCGCCGGCACCACGATCCGCATCAATATTCCCGCGCTGACTGAAGAACGCCGCAAAGAATTGTCCAAGCACGTGCACGGCGAGGGCGAAGAAGCCAAGGTCGCCATCCGCAATATCCGCCGCGATGCCAATCAGCAGGTCAAACAGCTGCTGAAGGACAAACAGATCACCGAAGACGAAGAGAAGCGCACCGAAGACGAAATCCAGAAGCTGACCGACAAATCCATCAAGGACGTGGATGACGTGGTTAAAGCCAAGGAACAGGAATTGATGGCGGTCTGAGGACTGCCATGTCGCCGACCGCACAAAAAGCCGTCCCGCACCACATTGCCATCATCATGGATGGCAACGGACGCTGGGCCGAGCGCCGCAAGCGCCCGCGTGTCATTGGCCATCGTGCCGGGGCGCGGGCGGTCAATGTCTGCATCGATTTCTGTCTGGAGCGCGGGATTGGCGCGCTGACTCTGTTCGCGTTCTCCAGCGAAAACTGGGGACGCCCGGAGGACGAGGTCGGGGCGCTGATGAAGCTCTTTCTCAATGCATTGGACCGCGAAGTCGCCGAACTGGACCGCCGTGGCGTGCGCGTGCGCTTCATCGGTGAGCGCGAGCGCTTTCCCGCCGATATCGTCCAACGCATGACGGCCGCCGAGACGCTGACGGCGGGCAACACACGCCTGCACCTGACCATTGCGGCCAGCTATGGCGGACGCCAGGACATCGTGCAGGCGACGCGTGCGGTCGCCGCCGACGTGGCAGCCGGCCGGCTACGGCTGGAAGACATCGACGAAGCCACGGTGGGTGCGCACATTTCGTTGGCCGATCTCCCTCCGCCCGATCTGTTCATCCGCACCGGTGGCGATCACCGCATCAGCAATTTCCTGCTGTGGCAGCTGGCGTATACCGAACTCTGGTTCACCGAGATACTCTGGCCGGAATTGGACGCGGTCCATCTGCAACGCGCCTTGGACGATTACGCGCGGCGCGAGCGCCGCTTCGGCCTGACCAGCGCCCAGATCGCCGATAGCGCGACGGAGAAGACATCCGCATGAGCAATCCCAGCGCCACAAGAGTGCGCGTCATCGCCGCGTTGGCCATGGCTCCTGTCGCCATCGCTGCCATCCTGATGCTGCCCACGTCGTGGCTGGCTGCTCTGGCCGCCTTGGTGTTCCTGATCGGCTTGTGGGAATGGTTCAAGCTGGCGGAAATCGACGACACGCTGCCGCGGACGGTATTGCTGACTGCCAATCTGTTGTTGATGGTGTTGCTGGTATGGGCGTCCGCGGGCTCGCCGGACCTGGTGCCGTTGCGGCTCGTGGCACTGCTGGGCGTGATCTGGTGGTTCTTTGCTCTGCTATGGCTGCGTTTCTACAGTTTCGCGTCCGATCACCGGACTTACGCACGCGCGTTCAAGCTGGCTGCCGGGACGCTGGCGGTGGTACCTGCGTGGTGCGCTTTGGGGCTGATCCATGCCAGCCAACCCAACGGAAACCGCTGGCTGTTCGTGGCGTTGATCATTGTCTGGGCGGCGGATAGCGGCGCGTACTTCGTTGGCCGTCACTTTGGCGGCAGGCTGTTCGGAAGCCGCAAGCTGGCTCCGCGTATCAGCCCTAACAAGACCTTCGAGGGCGCCATCGGCGGTTTGGTGGCGGGTATGGCGGTCGCTGCTGCGGGCACATTCCTGGCTGGCGGCGGTTTCCCGCAGTTGCCCGCGGTGCTGGTGGTAGCGGCGGCGACGGTGCTGTTCTCCATCGTCGGCGATCTGTTCGAGAGCCTGCTCAAGCGCCATGTCGGCGCCAAGGATTCCGGCGATCTCATTCCCGGCCATGGCGGCGTGCTGGACCGCATCGACGGCGTTTTGGCCGCCTTGCCGGTGTTCGCGCTGGGCAAGGAACTGTTCGGATTCTGAATATGCCCGCCCCACAGAAACGCAAGGTCGCGGTGCTTGGCGCCACGGGCTCCATCGGCGCCTCGGCGCTGGATGTGATCGCGCGTCATCCAGAACGATTCGAAGCCACGCTGCTGGCCGCAGGCAGCAATGTCGACACCCTGCTGGCGCTGTGTATCGCCTATCGCCCTGCGCATGCGGTCATCGCTGAGCAGCGCTTATACCAGCGACTTCAAGACGGCCTTCGCGACGCGGGGCTGCCCACCCAGGCGCATGCCGGCACCGAGGCGCTGGACGAACTGGTGGCTAGCGACATCTGCGACACCGTGGTGGCCGCTATTGTTGGAGCCGCGGGGCTGTCATCCACACTGGCCGCCGCTCGCGCTGGCAAACGCCTTTTGCTGGCCAACAAGGAATCGCTGGTTCTGGCGGGCGAGCTGCTGACTTCCGCCGTCGACAAGGCGGGCGCCGAAATCGTGCCGATCGACAGCGAGCACAATGCGATCTTCCAATGCCTGCGTTCACGCCGGGCTCAGGACGACGTCAGGCGTATCGTGCTCACCGCTTCCGGCGGTCCGTTCCGCGGCCGCACCCGGGAAGCTCTGGCGCAAGTAACGCCCCAGCAGGCCATCGCACACCCGAAATGGTCGATGGGGCCGAAGATCTCGGTCGACTCCGCCACGCTGATGAACAAGGGACTGGAAGTGATCGAGGCTCACCATTTGTTCGGTGTGGCAGGCGATCGCCTTGCGGTACTGGTGCATCCGCAAAGTCTGGTGCACTCGCTGGTGGAGTTCGTCGATGGCTCCACGCTGGCGCAACTGGGACTGCCCGATATGCGCACATCGTTGGCGGTAGGTCTCGGTTGGCCGGAACGCATTGAGTCCGGGGTCGGCGGTTTGGACCTGCTGACCCAGGGAAGACTGGACTTCGAGGCTCCGGATACCGACGCATTCCCCTGTCTGAAGTTGGCTTGGCACGCATTGGAAGCCGGCGGCACCTCGCCGGCTGTGCTGAATGCCGCCAACGAAGTGGCCGTTTCAGCCTTTCTTCAGGGCCAAATCGGTTTCCTATCCATTCCCGCGCTGGTCGAAGAGGCCCTCGCCGCGCTGCCCGCCGCTCCCGCCGATTCGTTGGAGGCGCTGCTGGCAGCCGATGCGCAGGCCCGCCGACTGACGGAACGGGCCATCGCAGCCCACGCTCCACGTGCATGAGTGTCGATAATCGATGAGTGATCTGGTGGGCTCAATCTGGTGGATGATCGTCGCCCTCGGGGTGCTGGTCACATTCCACGAATTCGGACACTACTGGGTCGCTCGCCGCTGTGGCGTAAAAGTGCTGCGTTTTTCGGTGGGATTCGGCAAGGCGCTGTGGTCGCGCCGCGACCGTCATGGCACCGAATTCGTCATCGCCGCACTGCCGCTGGGCGGATACGTGAAGATGCTGGACGAGGCCGAGGGCAATGTGCCGGCGGATCAGTTGCCGCACGCTTTCAATCGCAAACCGGTATGGCAGCGCATCGCGATTGTTGCTGCCGGCCCCATCGCCAATCTGGTGCTGTGCGTCGCACTGCTGTGGGCGATGTTCGTGGTGGGGAAGGAAGATTACTCGGCCACGCTGGGCAGCGTTAACGGCATCGCCGCGGAAGCCGGTTTTCAGCCTGGCGACCGCCTGCTGCGGATCGAGGATGATCGCATCGCCACCTGGTCCGATGCGCTGACGGTGCTGACCCGCTACGCACTGGATCGCCAGGATGTCGAAGTCGAGGTCCAGGACACCGATGGTGCGACGCATACGCGTCAACTCCCGCTGTCGGACCTGCCTCCGTCATTCGATGAAACCAATGTGGCTGCCATTGCCGGGCTGGATTGGCAGCACCGCCGGGTGCCTGCCGTTATCGAGCGCACCGAACCCGGCAGCCCCGCCGACGGTCTGCTGCTGCCCGGAGACCAGATCACCGCGATCGACGGCACGCCCGTCTACAGCTTCAGCGACATATCCCCATTGGTGCAGAAACTCGGTGGGACTCAATCTGCCAAGAATGGGTCCGCCTCGATGGTGGAGGTCGATCGCGCAGGCGTACGGCATGCTTTCGAAATCCGGCCGGCGCGAACACGCGATCCGCGATCAGGCACCGAATACTGGGCGTTGGGCATCGCCCCTCCTTCCAAGCTTGAGCCGGCTCCATACGACGCCGTGCAACGCTTTGGACCGGTGGCCGCCATCCCCGTCGCCTTCCGCGAAACCGGCAAGATGGCTTCGGATTCACTGGGCATGATCCGGCGGATGCTGACCGGGCATGCGTCCGTCAAGAACGTTTCCGGCCCGCTCACCATCGCTCAGGTCGCCAACGCGACCGCCAAGCGCGGCGTGGCGTGGTTCCTGTTTTTCCTGGCCCTGCTGTCACTCAGCCTGGCCATCATCAACCTGCTGCCGATCCCTGTCTTGGACGGCGGGCACCTGCTGTATTACCTTATAGAGTTGGTCAAAGGCAGTCCGTTGAGCGAACGCACCATGGCCACCGGGCAATATGTGGGTCTGGCTCTGTTGGCCGGACTGATGGGCCTGGCGTTCTACAACGACATCCTTCGTCTGGTGACCTGATGCCTTTGAACTTTCTTTCGCCGGCCCGCCTCAAACCTTTTAGTTCCATTTCTGCTTGCCCACCGCAAGCGCCTTTCCGGCAAACCCCTGCACAGCAGGATCGACCCCAATCGGATGTGATGATGACGCGACTGCCCTCCCGCCGCCTGCTTGCCCTCGCCCTGGCTTCGGCCATTGCCGTGCCGGCTCTGGCACAGACGACGGAACCCAGCCCGACCGCGCCTGCTCCTGCAGCTCCTGCTGCTGCGCCCACGCCGGCCGCCGCGCCTCTGAGCTCAGAGAGCTTTACTGCCACCGATATCCGCATCGACGGTTTGCAGCGCATCTCCGCGGGTACCGTGCTGACCTATCTGCCGATCGAGCGTGGCGACACGGTCACCCCGACCAACATCGGCGAGTCGATCCGCGCGCTGTACAAGACCGGCTTCTTCGAAGACGTCAAGCTGGACCGCCAAGGCAGCATCCTGGTGGTCACCCTGACCGAGCGGCCAGCCATCAACAAGCTGACCCTGACCGGCAACAAGGACATCAAGACCGAAGACTTGCTGCGCGGCCTGAAAGATATTGGTCTGGCTGAAGGCGACACCTTCGATCGCCTCAGCCTGGACCGGGTGACCCAGGAACTGACCCGCCAGTACAACAACCGCGGCAAGTACAACGTGGAGATCACGCCCACCGTCAGCCAGCTGGACCGTAACCGCGTGGATGTGACCATCGCCGTCAAGGAAGGCAAGGCGGCCAAGATTCGCCATGTCAATGTAATCGGTGCGGAGAAATTCCCCACCGAGGACATCCTGGAAGGCTGGGAGTCCAAGGAAAGCAATTGGATGTCCTGGTACCGCCGCGACGATCAATATTCCAAGGAAAAGCTGTCCGGCGACTTCGAACGCCTGAACTCCTTTTACCTGGATCGCGGCTACGTCGATTTCAGCATCGACTCCAGCCAGGTGGCGATCAGTCCCGACAAGCGCGACATGTTCATCACCGCCGGCATCAGCGAAGGCGAGCAGTACAAGATCTCCGACGTGAAAGTCTCCGGCGATACGGTGCTGCCGAAGGAAGAGATCGAGAAACTGGTGATCGTCAAGAAAGATCAGATCTTCTCGCGCGTGCTGCTGGAAATGACCTCCGATTCGATCACTGCCACCCTGGGCAACATCGGCCATGCGTTCGCGGCGGTCAATCCGATCCCGACCGTCGACCGCGAAAATCGTACGGTGGCCATCAACCTGCAGGTGGTGCCCGGTCCACGCGTGAACGTGCGCCGGATCGTATTCAAGGGCAATACCCGCACGTCCGACGAAGTGCTGCGCCGTGAGATGCGTCAGTTCGAAGACAGCTGGTATTCGCAGGCGGCCATCGATCGCTCGCGGGTGCGCCTGCGGCGTTTGGGTTACTTCGAAACAGTGGACGTTGAAACGCCGGCCGTACCGGGCACCAACGACCAGGTTGACGTGGTGTTCAACGTCAAGGAGACCACGTCCGGCAGCTTCGTGTTCGGCCTGGGCTATTCGCAGCTCTCCGGCCTGACCACCTCGATCCAGCTGTCGCAGAACAACTTCCTGGGTGGCGGCAACCGCGTGTCGGTGGAAGCGCAGCGCAGCGATTACCTGCAGCGCTATTCGTTCTCGTACACGAACCCGTTCTTTACCGACGAGGGCATGTCGCTGGGTTACAACCTGTGGTGGCGCGAGTTCGACTACTCGGACTTCAACACCGCGCAATACTCCACCACCAGCGCCGCCGCCCAAGGCGTGCTGGGCCTGCCGATCACCGAGAACGATACGGTCTCGCTGCTGTTCGGCCTGGACAGCAACGAGATCCTGACGTTCGGCGGCTCCACGCCGAGCTCCATCATCGACTACATCGATGCGGTCGGCCAGCGCACGTTCCATGCATGGCGCGCCGAGATCGGTTGGGCGCGCGATACCCGCAACGACTACTTCATGCCCACAGGTGGCCTGTACCAGCGGATATCGGCGGAAATCGCGCTGCCGGGCTCGACGGTCGAGTACTACAAGCTCAACTACGAATTCTCCAAGTACTGGCGCCTGGGCAGCGCCATCGTGCTCAACACGCGCGCCGAACTCGGCTACGGCGACAGTTATGGCTCGGACATCGTTCGCAATATTTGCCGGGTCAATGGTTCCGACCCGCAGATCCCAGGCGATCCGGCCACGTTGGCGGCGGCTTCCAGTGCAGCTGGCTGTGCCCCCGGCTCCGTCCTGGATCGTACCCTCACGGCGACAGGCCTGCCGTTCTACGAGAATTTCTACGCGGGCGGTACGCGTTCGGTGCGCGGCTTCCGCGACAACACTCTGGGCCCACGTTCGGAACTCATTTCCGGAAACCGAGGCCAGCCGTTGGGTGGCTCACTGAAGACCACCGGCTCGGTGGAAATGATCTTCCCGAAACTGTTCGACTCCAATGCAGCGCGCGTTTCGGCCTTCCTGGATTTCGGCAACGTATACGACGGCATCGACAATTTCGACGCCAGCCAGCTGCGTGCCTCGACCGGCGTGGCACTGCTATGGCGCGCGCCCGTCGGTCCGATCTCGATCAGCTACGCCTTCCCGCTGCGCAAGGAAGAAGGCGACGAGATCGAGCGCCTGCAGTTCACCTTCGGCGGGGCGTTCTGATCCGCTGACGCGGTCGAACATACGGCAGGCCACGGATGATTCGTGGCCTGCCTCCGGCTACTCACCGCGGCAGGCGGCATCGCTCATACACAAGGCGCTAAACTAGCGCCCTTATGGCACAGACTTTTACCGCATCGGAACTCGCTCGCCGCTTCGAGCTGGCGCTGCATGGCGACGGCGACGTTCGGATCGAAGGCGTGTCCACGCTGGCGCGCGCCGCCCGTGGTCAGCTGGCATTCCTCGCCAACTCTCGCTATCGCTCACAGCTGGCCGACAGTAGTGCCGGCGCAGTGGTGATGCGTCAGGAGGACATTGACGACGCCCCCGGCACCGCGTTGATCGCCAAGGATCCCTATACAGCCTTCGCGAAGATTGCCGCACTGTTCGACACCAAACCTGTGCATTCGCCAGGTATCCATGCCAGCGCGGTGATCGATCCAGCGGCGACGATTTCCCCCAGCGCCCATGTGGGGCCGTTCGTTGTAATCGGTGCCGGCAGCACGGTGGGTGACGGTTGCGTCATCGGGCCGGGCTGCGTGATCGGCGAGAACTGCGAAATCGGCGCCGGCAGCGAGCTGATCGCGAGGGTGACGCTGGTGACTCGCGTACGTTTGGGCCAGCGTGTGTTGATCCATCCTGGCGCGGTGATCGGTGCCGATGGATTCGGGCTGGCCATGGACGCCGGCCATTGGATCAAGGTGCCGCAACTGGGTGGCGTGAGCATCGGCGACGATTGCGAAATCGGCGCCAACACCACCATAGATCGCGGCGCGCTGGAAGACACCGTATTGGAAGAGGACGTGCGCCTGGACAATCAAATCCAGATCGGCCACAACGTCCGCATCGGCGCGCACACGGCTATGGCCGGCTGCAGCGCGGCGGCCGGAAGCGCCCGGATCGGACGCTATTGCCTGATCGGAGGTGCGGCGGGAGTCCTGGGTCATCTGGAGATTTGCGACCGCGTGGTGATCACCGCCATGTCGTTGGTGACCAGCTCCATACGCGAGCCTGGCGAATATTCCTCGGGCACGCCGCTTACCGATAATCGTACTTGGCGTAAGAACGCTGCCCGTTTCAAGCAACTCGACGTACTGGCCCGCCGTGTGCTGGCGGCTGACAAGGAAACCTGATGACCCACGAAGTGCAACTTCCCATCGATGCCGCCGGCATCCGCAAGCTGCTACCGCATCGTTACCCGTTCCTGCTGGTGGATCGCGTGGTCGAGCTGGAGCACAACAAACGTGTGCTGGCCTACAAGAACATCACCCAGAACGAGCCCTTCTTCACCGGTCATTTTCCGGGACATCCCATTATGCCGGGCGTGCTGATCATCGAGGCGCTGGCGCAGGCGGGTGGGCTGCTGACTCAGCTGTCGCATCAAGGCGACACTGCAGGCCGCATGTTCTACATGGTCAAGGTGGAAAACGCCCGTTTCACCAAGATGGTGGTACCTGGCGACCGCTTGGATCTGGATGTCACCCTGAAGCGCCTGATCCGCAACATGGCCTTCTACACCGGCGTCGCAAGCGTTAACGGCGAACAAGTCGCCTGCGCCGACGTGCTGTGCGCCGAGGACACGAACTGAGATGAGCGCTTCCGTCATCCATCCCAGTGCGGTGATCGAATCGGGCGCCAAACTGGGCGCCAACGTGCGTATCGGCGCGTTCGCGTACGTCGGCCACGATGTCGAGATTGGCGATGGCACCGTCCTCGGTCCGCATTGCAGTGTCACCGGTCCTACCCGCATCGGCCGCGACAATCATTTCGTTGGCCACGCCGCAGTCGGCGGCGATCCGCAGGACAAGAAATTCAAAGGCGAACGCACCGAGTTGATCATCGGCGACCGCAACAGCGTGCGCGAATTCGTCACCTTGAATCGGGGTACAGGCGACGGTGGCGGTGTCACCCGCATCGGCAACGACAATCTGCTGCTGGCGTATACGCATGTGGCGCACGATTGCGACGTGGGCAACCATTGTGTGTTCTCCAACAACTCCACCTTGGCTGGACATGTCATTGTCGAAGACTGGGTGATCATGAGCGGTTTTGCGGGCGTGCATCAGTTCTGCCGTATCGGTGCGCATGCGTTCCTGGGCATGGGCGTGCTGATCAGTGGCGATGTGCCGCCGTTCACCATGGTGGCGACGGAAACCGGCGGGCGCCCGCGCGGCGTCAACAGCGAAGGCCTGAAACGGCGCGGCTTCGATAGCGAACGCATCAGCGCCATCAAACGCGCCTACCGCACCTTGTACATGGCCGGACTGCCGCTGGCCGAAGCCAAGCAGCAACTGGTCGAACAAGCCAAGGACAGCGACGACGTGCGTGCCCTGCTCGACTTCATTGAAGCCGGCCAACGGCCGTTGTTGAGATGAGTGCCGGGAATGGAGAATCGGGAATGGAGAATCGGGAAAAGCCAAAGCCCGAACCTGCCTCCATTCCCCATTCCCGATTCCCTAATCACGGCGCCACGCTGCGCGTAGCGATTGTCGCTGGCGAAGCCTCCGGCGACGGTCTGGGCGCTGGATTGATCGCCGCGTTGCGCCAACGATTCCCGCAAGCTGAATTCGCTGGCATCGGTGGCGACGGGATGCGTGCAGCCGGTTGCCAGACCTGGTTCGATGCGAGCGAATTGGCGGTGATGGGATTGGCCGAGGTCCTGCGCCATCTGCCGCGTCTGTTGAAATTGCGCAAGGCATTCCGCGAACGCGTGCTGGCGTGGAGGCCCGATGTCTTCATTGGCATCGATGCACCGGATTTCAATTTGGGCGTGGAGCGCTGGTTGAAACAGCGCGGCGTGCGCACGGTGCACTACGTCAGTCCGTCGGTCTGGGCATGGCGGGAGAAACGCGCGGAAAAGATCGGTGCCAGCGCGGATCGTGTGCTCTGCTTGTTTCCCATGGAGCCGCCCATCTACGCACGCCATGGCGTCGACGCGAGTTTCGTCGGGCATCCCATGGCTGATGAAATACCGCTGCAGCCGGACCGGGATACCGCGCGCCAAGCCCTGGGCCTATCAGGAGATGCGCCGGTGCTGGCGGTGCTGCCCGGTAGCCGCCTGGGCGAAATCCACCGACTGGGCGCACCCTTCCTGGAAGCCGCCGCCCGCGTAGCCCAGGAAATCCCGGGGCTGCGTGTAATCGTTCCCGCCGCCAGCGCAGCTTGTCGGCAGGCATTGGAATCTCTGCGTTCCGATCCTCGCTTCTCGGGGCTCGACTACCACCTTCTGAATGGACAGGCCCGTGAAGCGCTGTATGCCAGCGACGTGGTGCTGCTGGCCTCCGGTACCGCGACGCTGGAAGCGATGTTGGCCAAGCGTCCGATGGTCGTGGGCTACAAGATCGCGCCCGCCACTTATAGCCTGGTCAAAATGCTGGGAATGCTGAAGATCGAACGGTATGCACTGCCGAACGTTCTGGCCGGCGAAGACCTGGCACCGGAACTGATGCAGGACGACTGCACGCCAGAGAACCTGAGCCGCGCGGTGCTGCATTGGTTCACCCATCCCGAGGCGGTGGCTGCATTGCAACCGAAGTACCTTGAGTTGCACCATGCGCTGCGGCAGGATGCTTCCGCGCGTGCGGCCGATGCCGTAGCCAATCTCTTATCGTCCACCCATGCTTGAGTCGTCCATCCCCTCCGCCGCCGTACGTCCTGTTCGCATCGCCGGAATCGATGAGGCTGGGCGCGGCCCGCTGGCCGGACCGGTCGTTGTCGCGGCGGTGGTTTTCGATCCGGCGCAGCCTCGCATCAATGGTCTGGCCGATTCGAAACAGCTGTGCGCGTCCCGTCGCGAACTCCTGTATGAGCGCATCGTGGAGCGCGCGCTGGCTTGGCATATCGTATTCATCGAGGTCGGGGAAATCGATCGCATCAATATCTATCACGCCACGATGCTCGGCATGCGACGCGCGCTGGAAGGCGTGGTACAGGCGGCAGGCGGCGCGGATGGATGCCTGGCGCGGATCGACGGCAATGCGCTGCCGCGCGACCTGCCGTGCCCGGCAGAGGCCTGGATCGGAGGCGACGCACGCGATCGCTCGATCATGGCCGCGTCGATCCTGGCCAAAGTGTCGCGCGACCGTTTCATGCGGGAACTGCATTCCATGCATCCGCAATATGGCTTCGATCAACACAAGGGCTATTCCACGCCCGAGCATTTGGCTGCGCTGCGGATGCACGGACCATGCCCGCAACACCGACGCAGCTTTGCTCCTGTGCGCGCTTCGGAGCGACCTTGGTTCAACGATCTGGCCGCTAGTCCGACCTGATGGTTCTTGCACGGCTTGATGGATGTTCGCAGCGTTGACCGGACACAACATGCCGAATCGAGCCCGCGGTTCCAGAGTTCGAATTCAATCGCGGTGAATTGGGAACACGCACCACGTTGAAGCTGGGTTAGTCGCACGTCGGGAACGTGTGTACGAAACGGTCATGCGCCTATTCTCCCAGCCTCTTTCACACCCATCTAAGGTGCGCACTCTGGCAGCGTAAGCCGCGTGCGGCGCCACCCTGCCTATCGTCATGGCGACTTCCAGCAGACGACGGATGCCATGCAACCGTGCAGCATGTACCTGCATCCAACCCATATGCCGTTCCCCCGACGGCCCGAGGTGTTCCATGTCTGTTTTGCTTGGTACGAAAATCCGTCTTCCACCCGAACGGCCGTCAGATCAGCAGGCCAACCCGCCCGTCCACGCTGACCGGCTGCCGCTACTGCGCATGATGTTGACCGACCCACAATGGAGCTGCGACGAGTGGGTCCGAGTGCGGCTGGAGCGAACATTGGCGGATCTCAGCCACAGCGCCGCCGGCAGCAATATCGACGAAGCCGCGTGGTCGCTACTGGCGCAAGAAACCGAGCGCTATCTGGACTACCGCCGCCTGGGCGATCTGGAAGCCTATCTGCGCGGCTGTGCACGCACCGATTTCCGCTTCACGCGCGACGACTGGGCCTTGGCACGGATTGCCGAAGCCCAGCTGCACGCTCACTACCGCCATGTCCGTGACAGCAGCTACGTCCCGGAGCCAGCCCCCATGTTCCGTATTCACTAGAAAGTTCCACTCTCTTCCCCTGCCGCTCGCAAGGGCGGCTTTTTTTTGCCTCTGGAAAGGTACGGCGCACCTGGAGCGTTTTCGTACCAAGCCAGGACCAGGTCGTCATGACCAGCCTTTCGGCTGTTGAGAGGCGCTTCCGGCGCAAGCCGGGACCCAGCGACGTTTCGCCGTCTGGAGTGCAAGACACTGGGTCCCGGCCTGCGCCGGGATGACCACGATTCTTGATTCCAGTGAACATGCGATACGAACGCTAGCTCTCCGCTCTAGCTTCTCGCCGCCACTAGCTACCAAATAAACTGCCCGCCAACCCAATCTGACAACCAAAGACCAGCTGTCAAGCCTTGCCCCGTTTCACCCCCGCCGCTACCCTGCCCAGGTAGCTATCCGAGTCGGCATGACCTCCCGTTTCGTTCACCTTCACCTGCACACCGAATTCTCGATGGCGGATTCCATTATCCGCGTGCCCGAGAAGCCGGATCAGGCCGACCCGAAGAAAGCCAAGCAGCCTAATCTGCTGAGCCGCGCAGTCGAATTGCGCCTGCCCGCGCTGGCGGTGACCGACCGCAACAATCTGTTCGCGCTGGTGAAGTTCTACAAAGCCGCTGAAGGCGTCGGTATCAAGCCGATCGCCGGAGCCGACATCAGCGTGGTCGAGGGCAACGAAACGCCCTGGCAACTTACCTTGCTGTGCCGCGACAACACCGGCTACTTGTCGCTGTCGCGGCTGCTGACCCGCGCCTGGATGGAAGGCCATCGCCTGGATGGCGTGGCGATCGATCCGGACTGGCTGAAGCAGGACTGCGAAGGCCTGTTCGCCATCGTCGGCCGCAACAGTTATGCCGGGCGCTTGGCCTTGAGTGGGCGGCACGAACTGGCCGAACAACACTTGGCCGATTGGCAGCGTACGTTCGGCGAAAACCTGCATCTGGAACTGACCCGCACGCAGCGTGACGGCGAGGAAGCCTTCAACGCATTCGCTCTGCATGCGGCAGCGGCGCGCGGCCTGCCGGTGATCGCCAGCAACGATGTGCGCTTCCTGGATCCCAGCGGTTTCGATGCGCATGAGGCGCGCGTGTGCATCTCCACCGGCCGCGTGCTGGACGACCCCAAGCGTCCGCGCGAGTACAGCGCCGAGCAGTACATGAAATCCGCCGAACAGATGGTGGAACTGTTCGCCGATGTGCCCGACGCCATCGACAACACGCTGGCGCTGGCCCTGCGCTGCAACCTGGAACTGCGGTTGGGCGAATACGCGCTGCCTGCATATCCGGTACCCAGCAACGAGACGCTGGAAAGCTGGATTCGCAGCCAGTCGCATGCCGGCCTGGTCAAACGGCTGGAAAAGAATCCGTTGGCACCGGGACGCACTCGCGAAGACTACGTGGAGCGACTGGACCGCGAGCTGGACGTGATCGTCGGGATGGGCTTCCCGGGCTACTTCCTGATCGTGGCGGACTTCATCAACTGGGCCAAGGATCACGGCATCCCGGTCGGCCCTGGCCGCGGTTCGGGCGCCGGTTCGCTGGTCGCATGGGTGCTGGGCATTACCGATCTGGACCCGATCCCGTACGACCTGCTGTTCGAGCGCTTTCTGAATCCGGAACGCGTGTCGATGCCCGACTTCGACATCGACTTCTGCATGGACCGGCGAGACGAAGTCATCGACTACGTCGCCGCGAAGTACGGCCGAGACCGCGTCAGCCAGATCATCACCTACGGCACCATGGCGGCCAAAGCGGTGGTGCGTGACACCGGCCGCGTGCTCGGTTACCCATACGGATTGGTGGATGGCGTCGCCAAGCTGATTCCCAACATCCTGGGCGTCACGCTGAAGGATGCGATGGGCGAAGGCAGCAGCGAGATGGCCTCGCAAGAGCTGATCGACCGCTATCGCGACGAAGACGATGTCCGTGACCTGATCGATCTGGCGCGGCAGCTGGAAGACCTGACCCGCAACGCCGGCAAGCACGCCGGTGGCGTGGTGATCGCACCCTCGCCGCTGTCGGACTTCTGCCCGCTGTACGCCGAACATGATGTGGACGGCCGTGGCAAATCGCCGGTCACCCAGTTCGACAAGGATGACGTGGAAGCGGTCGGCCTGGTGAAGTTCGACTTCCTGGGCCTGCGCACACTGACCATCATCGATTGGGCGGTGAAAGCCATCAATGTTCGTCGTGCCAAAAGCGATGAGCCGGCGCTGGACATCTCCACCATTCCGCTGGACGACAAAGCCACCTACGACCAGGTCTTCTCCACCGGCGCCACCGGCGCGGTGTTCCAGTTCGAATCGCGCGGCATGCGCGAACTGCTGAAGCGTGCCAAGCCCGATCGTTTCGACGATCTGATCGCGTTGGTGTCGTTGTACCGCCCGGGTCCCATGGACCTGATTCCGGACTTCATCGAGCGCAAGCACGGGCGCCAAGAAGTCCAATATCCGGATCCACGCGTCGAGCCGATCCTGCGCGACACCTACGGCATCATGGTGTACCAGGAGCAGGTGATGCAGATGGCGCAGATCGTCGGCGGCTACTCGCTGGGCGGCGCCGACCTGCTGCGTCGCGCGATGGGTAAGAAAGTGCCGGCCGAGATGGCCAAGCACCGCGAAATCTTCCGCGAAGGCGCCGGCAAGGGCGGCGTCGAAGAGCGCAAGGCCGACGAAATCTTCGACTTGATGGAGAAGTTCGCCGGCTACGGCTTCAACAAATCGCACGCGGCCGCTTACGCACTGGTCTCGTACCAGACGGCTTGGTTGAAGTGTCATTATCCGGCCGAGTTCATGGCAGCGGTGTTGTCTTCGGACATGGACAACACCGACAAAGTGGTCGGCTTCCTGGACGAAGCGCGTTTGCTGAAACTCAACGTGCAACCGCCGGAAGCCAACCACTCGAACTACATGTTCGAGGCCACCGATCCGCGCACCATCCGCTACGGCCTGGGCGCCATCAAGGGCGTCGGACAGGGCGCATGCGAAGCGATCGCCGCCGAGCGTCGGCGCGGTGGTGCGTTTACGGACCTGTTGGATTTCTGCAAACGCGTCGATTCTTCCAAGCTCAACCGGCGCGCGATGGAAGCGCTGATCAATGCTGGCGCCGTGGACGCGCTAGGTCGCAACCGCGCTTCGCTGATGCTGCAAATGCCCGAAGTGATGAAGGCGACCGACCAGTTGGCGAAGGAACGTGCGGCTGGGCAGAACTCGCTGTTCGGCGGCGGCGACGCTGCGCCTGCGCTGGAGGTCGTGCTGCCGGAATCCGACGAGTGGCCGCTGTCGCAGAAGCTCAATGGCGAACGTGAAACGCTCGGCCATTACCTCAGCGGTCATCCACTGGATCCCTATCGCGAAGACCTGCGCGCGCTGGTCGGTAGCGACCTGGGCGAACTGGACCGTATCTGGAGTTCGCAGCCCCAAGGTGAGAAGAAAGGTTGGCGCCCGGAAGTCAACGCGGTGCTCGCCGGCCAAGTGGTGGGGGTGCGCCGCAAGGGCGACAGCCAGATGTTCGTGCAACTGGAAGACGGACGCGGCCGCATCGAGTGCAGCGTGTTCTCCGATTCGATGGCCGAGTTCGGTCCGCTGCTTACCCGCGATCGCATTCTGATCGTCAAAGGCGGCCTGCGCGAAGACGAATTCAGTGGCGGCTTCAGCCTGCGCATCCGCCAATGCTGGGACTACGCGCAACTGTGCGCGAATCACGCACAACGGCTATCGCTGCGACTGGATCTGCGTGTGCCGGGCCTGTGGGAGCGCGTGGATGCGTTGCTGGCGCGCCACCGCCCCGGCGGTACTCCCTTGCGCCTGGACCTGCTGATGGAATCCGGCAAGACACGCACCGCCGGCATGCTGGACTTGAACGGCAGCAAGGCCGTCCGCGTGGATACAGAGCTGCTGGATGCCCTGCGTGCTCAGCCCGGTGTACGTGCGGTGAAGCTCAGCCTTGCTCGGCCTTGGACGAATTGAGGGCAGGGGCCAGAGGCCAGAAAAGCGTGGGGTTGTTGCCTTCTTTTTGCAAAGAGCCGATGAGGAACTTGCTCTTGCCTCTTTGCACTGTGAGGAGCAAGAGCAAATCCCCACTCCGTGCCCCTGCTCCTTCCTTGATCTCTTGCCCCTGATCTCTGGCCCCTGCCCCTCGCCCCCCGCACGGCTCGGTATGGTGACGCCGGCTGCGATAAACTCCCCACTTTCCGGCCCACGGCCCGCAGATGAATCCGAACTACCTCGATTTCGAACAGCCCATCGCCGATCTGGAAGCCAAGATCCAGGAGCTGCGTAACGCCAGCGCCGGCCCGGCGGTCAATGTCGACGCAGAAGTCCATGCGCTGCAGGACAAGCTGCGGATACGCACAGCGCAGATCTTCCGCGATCTGACGCCGTGGCAGGTTTCCCAACTGGCGCGCCATCCGGCCCGTCCTTACACGCTGGATTACATCCGGGTGTTCTGCGATGAATTCCACGAACTCGCGGGCGACCGTGCGTTCTCCGATGACAAGGCTATCGTCGGCGGCCTGGGCCGCATCGACGGTCGCAGCGTGATGATCATCGGCCACCAGAAAGGCCGCGACACCAAGAGCAAGGTTGCCCGCAACTTCGGCATGCCCCGGCCCGAGGGTTACCGCAAGGCGCTGCGCCTGATGAAAATGGCCGAGCGCTTCAAGCTGCCGCTGCTGACCTTCATCGACACGCCTGGCGCCTACCCCGGCGTCGGTGCGGAAGAGCGCGGCCAGTCCGAAGCCATCGCCCGCAATCTGCTGGAAATGGCCGAACTGAAGATTCCGGTGATCTGTACCGTGATTGGCGAAGGCGGCTCCGGCGGCGCATTGGCCATCGGCGTCGGCGACCGCACATTGATGCTGGAATACGGCACCTATTCGGTGATCTCGCCGGAGGGCTGCGCTTCCATCCTGTGGAAATCCGCAGATAAAGCGAAAGACGCCGCCGAGCAGCTGGGCCTGACCGCCAAGCGGCTACTGTCGTTGGGCTTGGTCGACAAAGTAATCCGCGAGCCTATAGGCGGTGCGCACCGCAATCCGAAACAGATGGCAACGCGCCTGAAGGCGGTGCTGATGAACGAATTGGATGCACTGGAGCAACTGCCCGTCGACGACCTGCTGAAGCGTCGGTACCAGCGCCTGCGCGGGTACGGCGCATACGAGGCGGCTTGAGCTAAAGCCGCCAGCAAAAAGAAAGCCGCGCCCTGCGCGGCTTTCTTTTTGCTGGCGGCGGTCAGTTGAACGTGCAATACGAAGAGCTACCGATGCGCAGCTAAAGATTCACTGGAGAATCGCGACCACCTTGCCAGTGATGTCTTCGCGCCGGGTCAGATCCTGCATGCGGCTATCCATGCTGTTATCTCGATGGTCCCCCATCAAGAAATAACGGCCTGGTGGGATAGTCATCGCCTCCATCGATAGCGAGTAGTCGGCTGTCAGGTTCTCCGGGGAGACATAAGGCTCCTCCAGAGGACGGCCATCAATCATCACCTTGCCCGTCGTGATCTCGACGGTTTCTCCTGGGAGGCCAATGATCCGTTGCAGCCAAACCTGTCCTTCATATCCCGGGACGAACAGCGTGACCACATCTCCTCGCTGCGGCGATCGCTTCACGTAGTACCCCGCCCGCGTGATGAGTACTTGGTCCGGCTTGATGCCCGGCAACATATTGGAGGCCGGCACGCGGTACAAACCATATCCAATGATGCGTTGGCGCGGATCAACCGAGCGCACACCAAATGGATTGATGACGTAAACGGCTATCAGGGTCAATGGGACGGCCACCGCCATCGATATCAGAAACCTGGCTATCCAACGACGCATCGGGTCACCCCTCCCTTTTGGCGCTCTGTAGTAATCGCTTCGTGCCTGCCGTAGCCAGGCAGGCTATATGAGTCTTGGGCCGGGTTCCAACTGGATACAATTTGCTCCAGTCCTTTCCTGGCTGGGGCAGACTATACCGGCCCGTCCATTGCTGCGGATCACGCATTCCATGAGCCCCATTATTCTCCTGTCCATTGTTCTGCAGATCGCCTGCTGCGTGCACGTAGTACGCACCGGCAGACCGTTGTACTGGGTGTTCATCCTGCTGGTGTTTTCTTATCTGGCGGTGCTGATATACGTCATCGCGGAAATCCTGCCGGACCTGCGGCATAACCCCGCCGCGCGGCGTACCGTCCGTACCATGCGCAACCGCATCGATCCGGAACGCGACAAGCGCGATGCCGCACGCTTGCTGCAAGCCGCCGACACACCGGAAAATCGCCGCCGGCTGGCTGAGGAAAGCCTGCGCAGCGGCGACTATGCGCACGCCGCCGAGCTATACGAGCAATCGTTGAAAGGTCTGTATGCCACGGATCCAAATCTGATGCTGGGCTTGGCGAAGGCGCAGTTCGGCCTGGGCCAGGCGCAACAGACGCGCGATACGTTGGATGCATTGATCGCGGCGAATCCCACCTTCCGTTCCAGCGATGGCCATCTGCTGTATGCACGAGCGGTGGAAGGCACTGGCGACATCACGGCCGCGTTGAACGAATACGAGGCAGTCGTACAGGGTTACCCGGGCGAAGAAGCGCGCGCCCGTTATGCGCTGTTGCTCCAGCGCAGCGGCGACGCGTCGCGGGCTGTTTCCATGTTCAAGGAGATCCTCACCCGCTCCGATGTGGCGCCGAAGTATTACCAGCGCGAACAGCGCCCGTGGATCGAGTTGGCACGCAAGGAACTGGCCACCCTGGCCTGAGAAAACACGCCTGGCATTTCCGCGCTTGAGTTGGCGGTAGAGCCGCGCTGCGGCTACCCGGATCACGCGACAAGGCCTAGCATGCGCGGGTGAGCATCACCGATCCGACTTCCGTCCTGCGCTTGGCATTACGCCGCGAGGAACCCGCCCCCATCCTGGCCGCCCTTAGCGGTGGTCTGGATTCCTGCGCACTGCTACACGCGCTGGTGCAGGACCACCAGGTGCGCCAGCAGGGTCTGAGCGCCATCCACATCCACCATGGCCTGCATGCGGCCGCGGACGAATGGGCGGCCCATTGCGCCACGCTTTGCAGAACATGGGGCATCCCGCTGAACGTCGTCCGCGTGCATGTCGAACGCGATGGCGAAGGACTGGAGGCCGCTGCGCGCCGCGCCCGCTATCTCGCTTTCGCGCAAGCCCTGGGCGAGCAAGAGACGCTGGTGACCGCGCATCACTTGGACGATCAGGCGGAAACCTTCTTGTTGCGCGCGTTGCGTGCTTCGGGCCCTGAAGGCCTGGCGGCTATCCGGCCTTGGCGGCGCTTCGCCCATGGCTGGCATTGGCGGCCCTTGCTGGATGTGCCCCGCAAAACCTTGCTCGCCTACGCCCAGGCGCTCGGCCTTGCCTGGGTCGAAGACCCTAGCAATGAAGATTCCCGTCACGATCGCAATTTCCTGCGCCATCAGGTTCTGCCGCTCCTACGGCAGCGTTGGCCGCAAGCCGACGCCGCGTTCGCCCGCAGTGCCAGCCTGATGGCCGAAACGGTCGAGCTGCTGGAAGACGGCGATGCACAAGCCTTGGCGATGGCACGCACCGCCGACCCGCAGGCGTTATCGGTTGCACCACTTGCACAACTGCCCCGCAGCCGACGCGCGCGAGTGCTGCGGCGATGGATCGCCGAACTGGGCCTGCCTCCGCTACCCAGCGAGGGCGTGGCAAGGATCGAATCCGATCTGCTGCCGGCGGGTACCGATACGGCGGCCGAGTTCGCCTGGAACGACGCCGCCGTGCAGCGTTGGCGCGGATTGTTGTTTGCCAGCCGCCACCAGGAGGCGCTGCCTCCGGATTGGCAGGCGCATTGGCGCGGCGACGCGTCACTGTCGTTGCCCGGTGGCGGCTCCTTGGTGCTGGAAGGCGCCGGCGCCTTCATCGAACCGCTGCGCGTTTCCGCCCGGCAAGGCGGCGAGCGCATCACCCTGCCCGGACGCAATCATTCGCATGAGCTGAAGAAGGTCCTCCAGGAGTTGGGTGTGCCGCCGTGGGAGCGGCGACGGTTGCCGTTGCTCTGGGATTCCCACGACCGTCTGTTGGCGGCCGGCGATTTGATCTGTTCGGCCGAATTCGACGCATGGCTGCGCCAAAACGGCGCAACACTGCGATGGCGCCGTGACGCTGACGCTCAGGCCCGTCACCCATCCCTCGGTCCAAGCAGCGGCGCGTTGACCTAGCCCACTGCGGTCCGCACACTTCCCACATGGCCAAGAAAAACACCCCCGACGCGTCGCCAGTCGCCCATTTCGAACAGTCTCTGGACGAATTGGAGCAACTGGTTGAAAAGATGGAGCATGGCGACCTGAGCTTGGAAGAGTCGCTGGCCGCTTACGAGCGTGGCGTAGGCCTGTACCGCCGTTGCCAGACGGCGTTGGAACAGGCCGAACTGCGCGTACGGCTGCTCAGCGACCCAGAAAATCCGGAAACCGCCGAACCCTTCGCGCCCGCGCCCGATGTCGACTGAGGCCGCGTTCGCGCGGTGGACAGCGCGGGTTGAGGCCAAGCTGGAACAATCCCTGCCGGTCGCATCGCAATCGCCTGAGCGGCTGCACGCCGCCATGCGCCACGCGGTGCTGGGCGGCGGCAAGCGCGTGCGTCCGTTGCTGGTCTATGCGGCCGGTGCGCTGTTCGACGTCGATGAAGCGATCCTGGATGCACCCGCGGCCGCCGTGGAATTGATCCATGCCTATTCGTTGGTGCACGACGATCTGCCCGCCATGGACGACGACGACCTGCGCCGTGGCCAGCCCACCGTGCACATCGCATTCGACGAAGCCACCGCCATTCTCGCGGGCGATGCCCTGCAGACCTCGGCATTCGACCTGCTGGCTCATGCCGACGCCGATGTCGCGTTACGTTTGGATTGGCTGCAGGTGCTGAGCCGTGCTTCCGGCGTTGCCGGCATGTGTGGCGGCCAGGCGTTGGATATCGACGCGACTGGCAGCGTGCAATCTCTGTCGGCACTTCAGCGCATGCACGCGCTGAAGACCGGTGCGCTGATGCGGGCTGCTGTCCGAATGGGAGCGGCCGCCGGCGGAGCAAGCGGCGACGAATTGCGGCGCCTGGATGATTTCGCCGCGGCTTTGGGCTTGGCTTTCCAGGTGCGCGACGACATTCTGGATATCGAATCCAGTTCCGAGCAGCTGGGCAAGACCGCGGGCAAGGACGTGGCGCAAGCCAAATCCACTTACCCTGCCCTGTTGGGTATGCAAGGCGCGGCGGCGAAGCTGGAAGAACTCGCCAGCACCATGCAGAACGCACTGGCCCCCTTCGACGCACGCAGCAATGCGCTGAAGGCACTGGGCGAATTGGCGATCAATCGGGTGCACTGACGCGCCGCAGCCGTCGGTGTTCTCGTTGTATGCCGCTGCCTCTTTTGTAGGAGCGCCGTCTCGGCGCGAGCTCTTCGCTGTTACCGCACGTTGACAGGAAGAGCTCGCGCCGGGACGGCGCTCCTACAGGTATTGCGATGACACCTGGCCGCAATAAAAAAGGCCCGGACTAGCCGGGCCTTCTTTGAACTTGCCGCGCGCGATTACTTGATCAGACGCAACGCGAACGGATAGCGGTACGCTTCACCGGTGTTGGCCTTGACGGCAGCCAAAATGCAGAACACCAGATTGGCGACCCACACCAGCATCGGCAGGAAGAACAGCAAACCGAAGGTGATCGTCGTCAGGATGATGGCGGCTACATAAGCGATCGCGATGGTGATCTGGAAGTTCAGCGCTTCCTTGGTCTGGTCGATCAGCCACGGCTTATCGGCCTTATCCTTGTTGATCAGCCACATGATCAACGGAACGATGAACCCCGCGACGATTCCCGATAGATGGGTAATCAGCGCGATGGTCCGGTCTTCCTGCGGGCCGGCGCTGGTCTGCGGCGGAGGCGGCGCCGTGACGTTTTCGAATTCACTCATGCATGGATCCCTTAGCAGTGGATGGTCTGGCGAATTCCCGGGTGGGCTTCCCCCCTGGGCTCCCCTAGGAAGCATAACGTTAATTTAGTCATGCGGCGGTCATTGGAATCGGCTGCAGGTAGCTGAAGCGCTCTGAGCCGAATGACCGGCGATGACGATGTGACGGCGTCCCGGCGTAGGCAGGGAGCTAGCGGCCTCTGACATCCGTACTGGCCTGCGCCGGAAGCGCTCTTCAACAGCCAAATGGCTGGCCACGGCGAATTGCGTCCCACGAGTTGCCCACCCGGGCCGCGCTTCGCTACTCGACCTGCGATGACAAGGGCGCCGCAGCGCCCAAATAGCGAACGATCAGCCCCTACTCTTCGCCCGCGACCGCGCCCCAACTATCTCTACGAAACTGCTACTCCTCGCCCGCCACCATCATCTTCCCAATAAGAATAGAACCCACCTTGATATGCGAGCGTGGATCCACATCGCTGCCCACCGCCTCGATATTCGCGAACATCTGCTTGAGGTTGCCCGCAATCGTGATGCCATCGACCGGATAGGCGATGACGCCGTTCTCGACCCAGAAGCCGGCCGCACCCCGGGAATAATCGCCGGTGACCGCATTGATACCCTGGCCCATCAACTCGGTGACCAGTAGCCCGCGCGCCATGCCGCCGATCAGCGACTCGAAACCGCCTGCATTGGCAGCCACTTTCAAGTTGTAGACACCGCCCGCGTTGGCCGTGGTCTGCAGACCTAGCTTGCGTGCCGAATAACTGCCAAGCACATAGCGCTGCAATACGCCGTCCTGTACCAGTGGCGAGGTGCGGGTCGCCACACCTTCCGCATCGAAGGGCGAGGAACGCAACCCTCGACGCAGCAGCGGTTGTTCTTCAATCGAAAACCAGGAGGGGAATATCTGCTTGCCGGCATGGTCCAGCAGGAAGCTGGCGCGGCGGTACAGCGCGCCGCCTGACACCGCGCCCAACAGATGGCCGATCAGCGAGCGCGCGATTTCGGCCGCGAACAGCACTGGATATTCTCCCGTTGGCAGCGAGCGCGGTTGCAGCCGCGCCACGGTGCGTTCGGCGGCTCGTTTGCCGATGGCTTCCGGCGTTTCCAGATCGGCGTACGCCAAGCCGCTGCTGTACCAGCCATCGCGCTGCATGCCATCGCCTTGCCCCGCGATCAATGCGCAGCCGATCGAGTGCTGCGTGTCGCGTTCCCGGCCAACGAAACCATGCGAATTGGCGTAGACCGACAGGCTTTCGCCGGTGCCCACCGAAGCACCGTCGGAATTCTCGATCTTGGGATTAGCGTCGCGGCCCGCCGCTTCGCAGGCCAGTGCCAGATCGACCGCGCGGTCCGCGTCGACCGTCCAGGGATGCCACAAGTCCAGATCGGGAAATTCCCGCGCCATCAGCTCCGGATCGGCCAGGCCAGCAGCATCGTCGTCTTCGGTGTAGCGCGCAATGGCGCAGGCCTGTTCGACGGTGGCATCCAGGCTTTCTTCACGTAGGTCCGCGGTGCTGGCGCTACCCTTGCGCTTGCCGAAGTAAACGGTGACGCCGATACCGCGGTCGCGGTTGGATTCTACGGTCTCCACCGCGCCCATGCGCACGTTGACGTTCAAGCCGGTTTCTTCGCTGCAGCTGACTTCCGCCTGGGTGGCGCCGCGTGCCTTGGCGCGCTCCAGCAGGCGTTGCGACAACTCCGCCAGGTGTTCCAGACGGGCGCGGCTGTTGTCAGGGGTTTGGGTGGTAATGGCGTTCAATGCTTTATCCTTTGTACTGCACCTGCGAATTCCTTCGCGACAACCCGGCTGTCCCTTGCCGGAAACTCAAAATGAAGAACAGGCTCCAGCATGCGCGGACGCGACTCTGAAACCGGCGAATTCCTCGGCCCCAGCCGCACCCAGCAACGCCAGGGCGCCCTGGAAGTGCGTGGCCTGGCCGAACAACTGGTGGCGCTGCCGCCCGCTCAGCTGGCCAAATTGCCGATTCCGGAAGAACTGCTGCAGCATATCCACGACACGCAGAAGATCACCTCGCACATCGCGCACAAGCGGCAACTGCAATTTCTTGCCAAGCAGATGCGCCGCGAGGACGACGAGACGCTGGAAGCCATTCGCGATGCGCTGGATGAAGATGGCGAAGCAGCCAAGCGCGACGCGGCCGCGCTGCACCGCACCGAGCAGTGGCGCGAGCGCCTGCTGAGCGATGGCGACGCCGCCTTGGGCGAACTGCTGGACACGTATCCGCACGCCGACCGCCAACACCTGCGCCAGCTGATCCGCAGCGCCAGCGAAGAACGGCTCAAGAACAAGCCGCCGCATGCGTTTCGGGAGTTGTTCCGTGAACTGAGGCAACTGTTGGAAGAGCCGGGAACCGGGAACCGGGAACCGGGAATGGAAGATCAGGAAAACTGACTGGGCACGAGCGGATGGGGCACCGAAGAGCCTGCATTCCCGCTCCCCATTCCCAGTTCCCCGTTCTCCGCTTTCAATCACGCCCGCGTTCCGCCGACGGTCAGCCCTTCAATCAATAGCGAAGGCTGGCCCACGCCTACCGGCACGCTTTGCCCGTCCTTGCCGCATACGCCCACGCCGGCATCCAACGCCAGATCATGGCCGATCATCTTCACTTTCTGCATGGTTTCCGGGCCGTTACCGATCAGCGTCGCGCCTTTGACCGGCGCCGTGATCTTGCCGTCTTCAATCAAATAGGCTTCGGTCGCCGAGAACACGTATTTGCCGCTGGTGATGTCGACCTGACCGCCGCCGAAGTTGACCGCGTATAGCCCTTTCTTGACCGAACGGATCATTTCTTCGGGGTCGTGCTTTCCGGCCAGCATGTAGGTGTTGGTCATGCGCGGCATCGGCAGATGCGCGAACGATTCGCGGCGGCCGTTGCCGGTGGGCGCCATGCCCATCAGACGCGCGTTCAATGTGTCCTGCATGTAGCCGACCAGCACGCCATCTTCAATCAGGGTGGTGCAGTTCGTTGGCGTGCCTTCGTCATCAACGTTCAGCGAACCGCGGCGTTCCGGCAGCGTGCCGTCATCGACGATGGTGACGCCCGGCGACGCGACGCGCTGGCCCATGCGACCGGCATAGACGCTGGTGCCCTTCCGGTTGAAGTCGCCTTCCAGGCCATGGCCGACCGCTTCGTGCAGCAATACGCCCGGCCAGCCGGCACCCAGCACCACCGGCATCACGCCGGCGGGTGCGTCGACCGCATCCAGGTTGACCAGCGCTTGGCGCAGCGCTTCACGCGCCAGATCCTCCGGCTTGCCGTCGGCGAATAGTTGCGTATACGAATAACGCCCGCCCATGCCGGCATAGCCCGATTCACGGCGGCTGTTCTGTTCCACGATCACCTGCACGTTCAGGCGCACCAGCGGACGCACGTCGGCGGAGAGCACGCCGTCGCTGCGCGCGACCAGTACGGTGTCGACACCACCGGACAGGCTGACGGTCACCTGCTGCACACGCGGGTCGGCCGCCCGAATGTAGCGGTCGACGGCACGCAACGCCTCGACTTTGTCGTCATTGCCCATCGCATCGATCGGATCGTCGCTGGCGTATAGCGAGCGCCCGCCACCACGCACCAGTGCATGCGGTGCGTGCGCGGCACCGTCGCGCGCGATGGCACGCGCGGAATGAGCGGCGCTCAGCAATGCCTGGCTGTTGATGTCATCGGAATAGGCGAAGCCGGTCTTCTCGCCGGAAATCGCGCGGACACCCACGCCTTGTTCGATGGAATGAGCGCCGTCCTTGACGATGCCGTCTTCCACCGTCCAGCTTTCACGGCGCGTGTGCTGGAAATACAGATCACCGAAATCGATACCCGGCCCCAGCAGGGTTCCAAACGTGCGGTCCAGTTGTTGTTGGTCCAGGCCCGCGGGCAGCAGCAGGCGGGTTTCGGCGAGTGCGAGGGAATTGGTCATGGGACTCAGGGTTGGGGCTGCGAACAGCGAACGCAAGCGGCGACGCTATACATGGCGGGAAAAGGGCGGCTATTCATGCATTCAGGCGCATCAGGCGGGATTGCGGCGGCTTGCTACTTGGAGCGCGGGCCTGCCAAACATACGGGGAGCCAACATCACGGACTGCCGGCAGGCGCTGAAGCTCTCACCGCGGCTCGCGATTCCTGGCGACCCATGACCTCTACCTTGGGATCCTTCCAGGGTCCGGTGACGCGGTACGTCTTGGCGCCCATCTGGCCCAACGGTCTCTTCAATACCGCGTTGGCGACCGCACCCACCGCCGCGCCGATCGGGCCTCCCGCCACAGCACCGACGGCGGTCAGGACATTGGCGGATTTGGGCAGTACTTGGACGGTCTGGTCGAACCGTTCGGCGCGCAGGTCGGTGTCGCCGCGGATGCGGATTTCGGCGGACGGGCCATCGATCACCAGGTTGTCGCTGCTGGCCAAGCCATTGTTCAGGCGGATGTCGCCGTCAATGCGATTGAAGGCGAACCCTTTGGAAAAGAAGTCGCTGAAGTCCAGCATCATGCGCCTGCGCAGTTCCGCCACGCTCAGCAGACCGAGCACGCGCCCCGCACCGGGTTCCAGTTCCAGCAGGTGGCCGTCGCGAACGGCGACGTGGACGCTGCCTTCCAGCGCCGCCAGTTGGAAAGCCCCCGGACTGCCCGCCCAACCGGCATCGATCTTGATCTGGCCGTAGCCGCCACCCACGCGGCGCTTGTAACCCAGTCCATCCATCATTGCCCCGATGTCCTGGCTGTCGATCGCAACGTTCAAGCGGGTACGCGCAGTGGTACCTCGGCCGGTCCATTGGCCATTGATATCGATGGCCTGCTTGGGCGAGCGCAGTTGCAGTTGATCTACCTGCATTCCACCAGCCAGCTGTTGCGTCCGTAGCTTGGCATTGCCGAAGCTGGCATCGCCAAAACGTAGATCGTCGATGTCCAGCGATAGCGGGGGAATACTGGAAGGATCGAAATCATTGGCGGCCGCGCGCTGTGCCGGCGTGGAAACCGTGCCAGGCGGGGCCGCGCCACGCCAGTGAACGCGCGAAAGCTTGCCGGAAATCGCCGCGCCTTTCGCGTCAGGCACCAGCACCGAGCCCGCGAGCGCCTGGCCATCCAAGGCGATAGCCACCGCTTTGTTGGCGGGCGCCAGTTGCAACCGGGTGTCGGGGAACGAGGCACCGATCAGCAGCAGACGCTCGGCCGTGACATCAATGTGCCGCAACGGCAGTTTGCCTTCGCCATCGCCACCTTTGGCCATAGCGATCCAATCCATGGCGTCCAGATCGCCGGTGCGGCCGGTGACGATCAGCCCGGAGGCAGGCGCGGCTTCGGTCACTTGGCGGCTGCCCAATGCGACCCGGATGCCGGTCTGAGTGCCGGTGCTGCGTGCGCGCAAAGCCAACAGATCGCCGAAGGCGACATCGATTTGTCCACTACCCATTGGCAGTGGCGCGCGTACGCTGGTCGCCAGTGGCGTAGCGGCCGCTTTGCGCAAGGGTGCCGGCAAGTTGAGCGCTGTGCCGACCAGGTTGGAACGCAGGCTCAGCTGGGCCGGCAATGCGGCGTTGGCTGGCGTACCGGCAGGCATCCTGGGAATGGCCACGCCGACCGTCCACGCCGAAGTGCCATCCAGATATGGTTTTAGCCAAGCCAGTTCGGGCGCGCGGTCCAGCAATTCCTGCGCACCCAATTGAGCGGAGAGATCGGCCTCGAACACCTGCTGCTTGTCGCGCACACCGCTGCCTGCGCGCAACGCCAGCACGCCGGGTTGTGCCTGATGCATCACCGCCAACGGCTCGGATGAAAAGCCCTTGTCGTCGTAGCGCGCTTTACCGCGCACCTCGGTGAACGCCAGATTCCAGCGTTTCTCCGCCAATTTGGCGCCCTGCAATTCCACTATGCCCTCGACCCGTTTGAGTGCGGCCTTTTGCCGACGCAGCGGTTGCAGCAGACTGAAGCTGGCGCGCACAGGACCGCTGGCTTCCAGATGAGCCATGGTCTCGCCGTAGGTCTTCTGCAAGGGACTCTGTCGCAACAGGCTCAACAAACGACCGGCATCGGCGCTGGCCTGCGCATCGATCTTCAGCTCCGCATCGTTGAACGCCGCGACGCCGGCCTGGAAGGAATCGATGGCAACTCCACCCAGCGCGCCACGTCCCTGCAACTGGAAGCCATTGGCGATGAAAGCGATGTCCGCATCCACCTGCTCCAGTGCCGGCCAATCGGGCTGGAACTTGAATCGGCCACCCTGGATATGGCCGACAGCCTCGAAACGGCCGTTGTTGTCGCGGAATGGCCAATCGTCCAAGTCGCCGCTGACGATGGCGCGACCATTTCGCACGTTTCCACCGATCAGCGCCGCATTGAGCCAGTCGATGGCGGCTTTGGGCATGCGGTGGTGAACCCAGAAGCGTTTGGCAGCGGAAACCGGCGCATCGTCCAAGTCGGCAGCAACATCGATCCAGGGGCGGGTGCCGTCCCCTTGGAACCACAGGCCGCCGCGAAGATCCGCAGCGTAGTCTTTGCCGTGCACGCGGAGCGCAGAGGTACCGATGCGCCAGCCGGCGCCTTCGCGCCAACCCGTCACTTTGCCGTGCAGATCGACTTCGTGGGCAACGCCGAACCCACTGGGCCAATCGAAACGCATCCGCGATTGCGGGTCCAGCGTCAATTCAAAACCTTCGGCGTCGCCCAGGAAATCGCCCGCCAATCCGCTCAGCCCAGGTGCGCGCCCTATCGGCAGGAACCCGACACCGCTCAAGCGTCCCTGCCCTCGCATGGCGCCGCCCCGCTGCCCGATCAACGACAGTCCGGTCAGGCGCGCACTTGGCTTGGCCTGTGCGAGCCAGCGACGAAGACCGTCGTCCACCCGATCGCTTAGGCCGAGGATGGCGAATAGCGGTGCCGCATCGACTTGATCCGCCAATAATCCGTATTGCTGCCCGCCCGCTATCACCAACCCGTCCAGCTTCTGCATTTGCGGCCGGGAATCGATGCGCAGCCGCGGCGCGTCCAGGCGCCAACCGCCAGCCACCAATCGCCAGCGCATGAGGCCATCGATCTGATCGAAGCGGGCGCGCGGGATTTCGCTTCCGCCGGTGATCGCCGCGCCGCGCAGGCCAAGCTGCTGCAGCTTGGCATCGACAGTCGCCAGCACCACGCGGTGTTTACGCAGTTCAGCCCAACCCCGTATGCGTCCCTGCCCGCGTTCGGCCGTCACGCCGGCGTAGCGCAACAAGGGCGACCAGACGCCGATATCTTCGGCCTCCACATCCAGGTAAGCGCGCCCGTTGCCCTGCCGGCGATCGAAATCCACCGTAAGCTGCAGTGGCTCCGCACGGCGGTCGATCCATGCCCGGGTACCGGCACGTACCCGATCGCCTTCGACACGCAAGCGCAAATCGATATGCGGCAGTTCCAGATTCCCCGACACCGCAGGCGCGATGATGGCCAGCTTGCCGCCGATCACTTGCAATTCGCCCAGCCCTTCCAGGCTTTTCAACGGATCGCCGTCTGTCTGCTGCTGGCCCGGCAGGCCGCGTACCGACCAAGTGCCATCGTCGGCGCGCTGCAGTGTCAGCGACAAACCGCGCAACCGCAGCTCAGTGAAGGAACGGCTAGGCAGCAGCCCGCTGTACATCGCCACAAGCACTTCTGCCTGGCCGATACTGACCCCGGCCTCGCCTTCGCCAATGCGCAAACCATCCAACTGCAGCAAAGGACCGCGTCGCGTCCATTGCGTCTTCACATGATCGAACGACACCGGCCGGCCGGCGCGCTCGCTCAACCACGCCGCGATGCGGTCCGGATGGCGCTCCGCCAACGGCAGCACCTGACTGGCAACGCCCAGCACCAACGCCATCAACACCAGCGTGATGGCCACGCAATACCCCGCGCCACGGCGCGCCAGGCGTAAACGGCGGCGAAGGGGAGTAGGCATTAGGTAAAAGCCGGGAACGGGGAACGGGGAACGGGGAATGTGGCATCTCGCACGCGCCTAGTTCCATCGGCGCGGCGATAACACAAAAACGCATGATTCGAAGGAGCAACGACAAAGGCACGTAGGCTCAGACGCAAGGCAACTCCTTCATTCCCTGTCCCCCGTTCCCTGTTCCCCACTCCATAAGACGGGAACAGGGAACAGGGAACAGGGAATTCGGCACCAAGCGCGCATTCGGCCCCCTTGAAAAGACCGATCAAGAAGGGCGCAGCGAAATTAGCCATTGAAATCGTGGAGAACGGAACGCCTAGACGCGAGGAGGTTCTCTCATTCCCCGTTCCCCATTCCCTGTTCCCGCTTTCACAACAAGACCACATCGAACTGCTCCTGCAGGTACTGCTCGTCCGCTTGGAAGCGGATCGACTTGCCAAGGAATTCTTCCAGCTCCGCGACCGCGGCTGATTCTTCGTCGGTGATGCGCGCCACCACTTTGGGCGAGGCGATCACCAGCAGCCGCGCTGCTTCGAACTGGCGCACTGCGCGGGTGATCTCGCGGAAGATTTCGTAGGTGACCGTTTCGGTGGTCTTGATGGTGCCGCGCCCGCTGCATTCGGGGCAAGGCTCGGACAACTGCCGCTCCAGGCTTTCCACGGTGCGCTTGCGGGTCATCTCCACCAGGCCCAACGGCGAGAACTCGTACACCGTGGTTTTCGCGTGGTCGCGCGCCAACGCTTTTTCCAGCGTGCGCAGCACTTGGCGGCGATGCTCCGGATCATCCATATCGATGAAGTCGATGATGATGATGCCGCCAAGATTGCGCAGCCGCAGCTGACGCGCCACGGATTGCGCGGCTTCCAGATTGGTGCGGTAGACCGTTTCCTCTAAATTGCGCTGGCCAAGGAACGAGCCCGTGTTCACATCGATCGTGGTCATCGCTTCGGTCTGATCGATGACCAGATAGCCACCCGATTTCAGCGGGACCTGCTTGTCCAATGCACGGCCGATCTCGTCTTCGACGCCGTACAGATCGAAAATGGGCCGTTCGCCGGAGTAATGCTCGATGCGCTCGGCCAGCACCGGCATGTACTTGGCTGCAAATGCCTGAAGCC
Organism: Pseudoxanthomonas sp. UTMC 1351; assembly: GCF_040948865.1. Classification (NCBI taxonomy): domain Bacteria; kingdom Pseudomonadati; phylum Pseudomonadota; class Gammaproteobacteria; order Lysobacterales; family Lysobacteraceae; genus Pseudoxanthomonas; species Pseudoxanthomonas sp. UTMC 1351. The sequence goes on from NZ_JAVGJT010000018.1 coordinate 132,246, forward strand.
GTTCGCTGGTTTCACGCGAATCGACCTTCACCTTTTCGACATCGCGACGCATCAGGTCGCGCACTGCACGCAGCGGCAACGTCAGGTCTTCGTAGACGCAGGTGCCCACCGCGGAATCGCGGCTGCGTTGCTCCACCAACGCCCAGACACGCGCCAGGTAGGCGATGTCTTCGGCCAGCGCCTCGGCAGGCTGTCCTTCCGCGTTGGTACGGATAATGTAGCCGTGCCCGCCGTGCTGGGCCGACAAATCCGTAACCAGCGATTTCAGGCGCTGGCGCTCGGCTTCATCTTCGATGCGTGCCGATACGCCCACTACTTTCGATTGCGGCAACAGCACCAGATAGCGCGAAGGAATGCTGATCTGCGTCGTCAGGCGGGCACCCTTGCTGCCGATGGGATCCTTGACCACCTGCACCACGATATCCTGTCCATCACGCAACAGGTCCATGATCGGCACCGACAACGGCGGCGTCAGCGGCATCGAGGCCTCTTCGGTTTCGCCGTTGGCGATCGGCGCCGGCCGCACCACATCGTTGGCGTGCAGGAAGGCGGCACGATCCAGTCCGACTTCCACAAAGGCTGCCTGCATGCCCGGCATCACCCGTTGCACCTTGCCTTTGTAGATATTGCCGACCACGCCACGGCGCCAGCCGCGTTCGATGTGCAACTCTTGCAGCATGCCGTTCTCGATCACGGCGACGCGGGTTTCGCGCGGAGTGACGTTGACCAGGATTTCCTCGCTCATGCGCGGCGCATCCCTTCAGGCCGGAACACGCTGCTTAGGAGCCCGCTACTTAGGAGCACGTTACCTAGCAGCACGTTGCACCGGAGCCGGCCGCGCTGGACTGCGACTGCGACTGCAATACCGGCAGCGCCGGCTACGTTGGTCGCGATGACATGGCACCCCATTTGCATTAGCCGTACCGCTCCCTATCTGAAAACGTCTGTGAAGTTGTTGGCTCTGAAGGCATGTGTGCGGGATCTTGATGCGCGTGGTCTTGGCCGAACCGCCGCAGCAACCGCACCGTTTCGTACAACGGCAGGCCCATCACGCCGGAGAAGCTGCCGGACAAATGGGAAACGAACTGCTCCGCTGCACCCTGGATGCCATAAGCGCCCGCCTTGCCCATCGGTTCGCCACTGGCGACGTAAGCGGCGATATCTTCTTCGTCCAGCGGTGCGAAGGTCACTTCCGAGACAGACACCGCTTGCGCCTCGCGCGAAGCGCTGACCAGCGACACCGCCGAGATCACCTGGTGGGTGCGCCCGGACAACCGGCGCAGCATCGCCGCGGCATCGTCGGCGTCTGTCGGCTTACCGAACACCTCGTCGTCCAGCACCACTTCGGTGTCCGCTCCCAGCACCCATGCGCCCGGCGTGGCGAGCACCTGCAACAGGCCGGCGCCGGCCTTCTCCCGCGCCACTCGGCGGACATACTCTTCCGCCGGCTCCCCGGGCTGGCGATGCTCCGGGACGTCCAGGTCGAGCAGCCCGAACCGCTGGCCCAGACGGGTCAGCAGTTCGGCACGGCGGGGGGATTTAGAGGCCAGATAAAGCATTCGTGAAAGAATAACCCGCGACAGCTGACTGAATGGTCTTAATTCCCACCCTGTAACACTGCCCCACGGCGGTAACCCCATTCCGGCTCACAACGCGTTCATGCTTAAGCGAACACCCAACGCACCGCTGTGACCGGGTGCACACCTCGGCATGCACCATAAGGAGATCCCATGCGCCAACACTCGTTACGACCGCTTCTGCTCGCCCTGTCCCTCGCCCTTGGAACCGCCGCCATGACTTCCCACGCACAGTCCGTCCCCGGCTATGCCGTCGCCACCGACGGCACGCTGCTGAATGTTTCGGCTCAGGCGGACGCCTCGCGGATTCCGGACGTGGCGACCATCTCCGCCGGCGTGGTGACACAGGCCGCGGATGGCAATGCCGCCATGCGCCAGAACGCCGAGCAAATGGCCAAGGTCACCGCCGCCATCAAAGCGGCCGGTATCGCCGACAAGGACGTGCAGACCAGCGGTATCAGCCTCAACCCGCAGTACCGTTATGCGGAAAATGTGCCGCCGGTCATCACCGGCTATCAAGCCAGCAACACCGTCAACCTGAAGGTGCGCGACATCACCAAGCTGGGCAAGGTGCTGGACGCGCTGGCCGCGCAGGGTGCCAACCAAATCAACGGGCCCACTTTCGAAATCGATCAACCCGAACCCGTGTACGACGAAGCACGGTTGGCAGCATTGAAGAAAGCACAGGCACGTGCCGAAACCTATGCGAAAGCACTAGGGTTGCGCGTACGTCGCATCGTCAGCGTGTCCGAAGGAAACGGCGGCGGTTTCCACCCGATGCCGGCGATGGCCATGATGAGCGCGCGCGGCAAAGCGGAAATGGATACCTCGGTTTCGCCGGGAGAAACCAAGCTTTCAGTGAATCTCGACGTGGTATTCGAACTGGGCAAGTAGACCCTTGCGACTTCGCAAAAAAAGCAGGGCTTCGGCCCTGTTTTTTTGTTTCCGGAAATGAGCTTTGATGACGTAAAAACAAATTTTCGCAGCCTGCGCTCCACGTAGAGCCGAGATTCTATGTTGGCCCGTCAACTCGTCATGGCAGCAGTGCCGGCATAACATCCTTGTGGGAGTGGTGCCGGCATGCCGGCACCACTCCCACAAGGGAATTATCCCTCTCGTTGTAGAGCTGAGCTTGCTCAGCTGATTGTCTCCGGAACCGACGGAAGAGCAGCGGAGCAAGCTCCGCTCTACGAGAAGCACGCTGAAGCGGTTTTCACTATCGTCCGACGTTGCGACGGCCTCATTGCTACCAACTCGGTACTATCGCGGAGCGCAGCTCCGCTCTACCAGAAGCGGGGGCTCTGACCGGGGGGAACAACAAGCTCTCCACATCGCTTCAGCGGCTTGAGATTGCCGGAGCGACGTCCCGGATACCCCTCTTGCGCAACGGCCGGGGCCGGCGCAATGTTGCTCCAGGCACGGATGCTTCAACCCCGCTTCCCGCGCCCGGTCGTTGTTCCTCTTGCATACCCAATATGGAGGTGGATCATGGTTCGCATACAGCACTACGGTTCCGATTCCCGCATCGACTTCGGCCGCATACTGGCCATCGCCGCCGCCTTGGTGATCCATGCCATCGCCCTGCTTCTACTGTTGATGCCACTGGCCGCGCCGCAGGTAGCCATCGCCGTCAAGCCTTATAAGCCCGAGATTTTCTTCATCGAGCGACCAAAACCGGTTGAACCTATACCCGTCACGGTGACGAAACCTCAACCTGTCACGCGAACGCCGCAGAATGTGGCGGTAACCCCAAGACCCACCACCACCACGCCGCCCGTGGAACAACCGATTGTCGAAGGGGGCAGCGAGCCGATGGTGGTACCCGCCTCGGAAGGTCCGGCTGATACTCCTACCATCGCCATGACGACCGGGCCCATCGCGGCCAGCCATCTGGAGTACGTCACGGCGCCGCCGCCCAAATACCCGCGCGAAGCCGTACGTGACGGTGCGCAGGGAACGGTCATGCTGCGCGTGCTGGTGGACACCGATGGCACACCGCTGGAAGTGAGCATCGACAAAAGCAGCGGCAACAAATCGCTGGATCGCGAAGCCAGGCAGCACGTCCTGAAGAACTGGCGCTTCCGTCCCGCCATGCGTGATGGCGTGCCGGTGCAGGCTTATGGCCTGGTGCCGATAGATTTCAGTCTGCAGTGACGAACGAAGAAGCCCGCCGAAAGGCGGGCTTCTTGCTTTTGCATCCCGCATTTGTAGGAGCGGCGTCTCGCCGCGAGCTCTTCGCTTCTATCGCGATCTGATGGGAAGAGCTCGCGGCGGGACGCCGCTCCTACATGATCTGTCAGGCGCGGTGATAGGGGTGATTGGCCAACAACGCGGCCGCGCGATATATCTGCTCGGCCACCACCAGCCGCGCCAGCATATGCGGCAGCGTTAGCGGTCCCAGCGACCAGGTTTCGTGTGCCGCCGCCAATACATCGGGGGCATGCCCTTCCGGCCCGCCTATCAGGAAAGCCAGATCGCGCCCTTGCCCACGCCAGTGCTCCAGCCGTTGCGCCAGCTGTTCGGAGGAATACGCCTTACCCCCCACCTCCAACGCCACGACGTGGGCATTCTTCGGCAGTGCGGCCAATACACGCTTGCCTTCTTCTTCGATGGCGCGCTGCGGGTCACGGCCCTTGCCGCGCAGCCCCGGCTCTATCTCCACCAGTTCCATCGGCAGCCAATGCGACAAGCGCTTTTGGTACTCGGCGAATCCTTGCACCACCCACGATGGCGCGCGTTCGCCGGTGGCGATCAGCTTGCTTTTCATGACCGCATGATAGCGGCGTCGCACTTCCGTGAGATGGCATGCAAGAGACATACCTTTGTCATATGCCGGTTACACCGGAAACCTAGCGTGCAAGCTCCCCCAGCCAGCAGGAGTCGCACGATGAGTGTCTTCGATCCCGCCCGCCGCCAGGTCCTGAAAGGTAGTGCCGCCGCCGTCGCGATGGGCACGATAGGCAGTCTGGGCGCGCTTTATTCGCGCCAGACCCACGCCGCCACCGGATCCACCCGGCTTTCTCCCATTCCCAGCCGCTACGGCCCGCTCGCCCCAGTGGCCGACCGCACCACAGGACTGCCGCTGCTGCAGTTGCCGCGCGGCTTCAGCTATCGCTCGTTCGGCTGGAGTGGCGACCGCATGGATGACGGTCAGCCCTGTCCCGACCGCCACGACGGCATGGCGGTGGTTTCCGTGCGTAAGTCCGGTGGCTGGAATGGCCGCGGCCGCGGTCGCGGTCATGGCCTGGAATACGTCCTCATCCGCAATCACGAACGCGGCGCCGGCACGCCCATCCAGGCACCCGGCATGTACGACACCGGCATCGTCAGCAATGGCCTGCAAGCGGCCGGCGGCACCACCACCCTCACCTACCGCCACGACCAATGGGGCAGTCTGGAACCCAGCCTGGGCGGAACATTGGTCAATTGCGCCGGTGGACTGACCCCGTGGGGCACGTGGCTGACCTGCGAAGAAATCAAGACCGATGCGGTCTCCAGCATCGGTCGCAAGCATGGTTATGTTTTCGAAGTCGACCCGCAGAGCGAGCGCACCACCGGTCGGCCACTGGTGGGGATGGGCCGCTTCAGCCACGAAGCCGTCGCCGTGGATCCGCGCACCGGCATCGTCTATCTGACCGAAGACGACCGCAACAAATCCGCGCTGTACCGCTTCATCCCCAATGACCGCTTCGGCCGCTGCGGCTCGCTGGAGAACGGTGGCCGGCTGCAGGCAGCGCGCGTTCGTGGCAAGCCCAACGCCGATCTCACCGTCGCGAACATGGGCGACGAGTACGCGTTGGATTGGGTGGACGTTCCCGATCCGGATATGGACACTGTCGTTGCCCCCAGCGGCTTCCCTGATGTATCGCCCGGCGACACGCTCAGCGGCCCATTCGCCCAAGCGTGGAGCGAAGGCGCACTGCGGATGAGCCGCGGCGAAGGTATCTGGTACAGCTACGGCAAGATGTTCATTGTCGACACCAGCACGGGTGTGGATAGCCAGGGACGCAAAGGCCGCGGCAATGGCTCTGTGTGGGTCCTGGATCTGTTCACCCAGCGCCTGCGCGCACTTTTCGTCAGCGGCAATCAGCTGGCGGCGCACAACCCCGACAACATCACCGTCAGCGCACGCGGCGGCGTGCTGCTGTGCGAAGACGGTGGCGAAAGCCCGGACCAATACGGCCCCGGTTCGCGCCTGATCGGGTTGACCCGGGCCGGCGAATCCTTTTATTTCTGCAAGAACAACGTCGAGCTGACGTCCGCCCAAATCGCCAATGCCGGCAAGACGATTACCGAAGGCGACTATCGCGGTTCCGAGTTCTGCGGCGCGTGCTGGGATCCGCTGTCGCGAACGATGTTCGTCAACATCCAATCCCCCGGCGTCACCGTCGCCATTACCGGGCCGTGGGAGCGTGGACCGCTGTAAGCGGCGGCGACATGCGAGTCGCGAGGTATAAGCTATAAAACGAAAACGGCGCCTCTTGGCGCCGTTTTCCATCGAATACTCGTGGCGTCAGGAGCGGTCTTCCGCCCCGGCCTCGAGCTCGTCGTACTGCGGCGGCTGATCGCCCACCGTCCACAGACGCTCCAGCGCATAGAACTCGCGCACACGCGGCAGCATGACGTGGACGATCACGTCGCCCAGATCGACCAATACCCATTCCGCTTCGCGCTCGCCTTCCACGCCCAACGGCATGACATCCAACCTCTTGGCGAACCTGACCACTTCGTCGGCGATCGATTTGACGTGGCGAGTCGAAGTACCCGATGCGATGACCAGGTAATCGGTGACGCTGGATTTGCCGCGCACGTCGATCTCAACGACATCCTTGGCTTTGAGTTCCACAACCGCCGCATGTACGTTGGCGAGCAGGTCCGGCAGGGCCGGAGGCGGGCTGGGAAGACGGGTCTTGATGACTTGCGCTTGGCTGGACAAAGGTCTGCTGTCTTTAGGGAATGCGGCCGAATTATACCGAACTCCGGTCCGGCGCTTACGTGAAATAAAGCCGGTTATCGGCTATGTAGTCAGCCACAACGCCCGGCACTAGGTCCTGCCAAGCCTGGCCCATGGCGATTCGGCGCCTGATCTGGCTGGCCGACTCCATCTGCAAGGGGTGCTTGAGCCGAAACAGAGACCCAGCAGGCGCTTCGGTCAATTTTTCCGGCAATGACACCCAACGTACTTCGATGAAGCGTGCAAGTTCTTCCGGCATTCCACTGTCCAGCGGGCTGCCTGCTCGTTCGGCGACGATGAAATGCGTGTAGTCGAACAGCTGCCGCCATTCCCGCCAGGTCGGCAGTCCAACCAGGCTGTCGGCCCCGATCAGTAGCGCCATCGGCGCCCGCTCGCCCAGCTCCCCGCGCAGTTCATGCAGGGTATCGATGGTGTAGGAGCGACTGCCAGGTTGCGCCTGGGCGCGTTGCAACTCCCGTCGGTCGACCACCAAACCTGGCTCATCCGCCACCGCCAGATCGAGCATCACCGCCCGTTGTTCCGCTGTCGCGCCCGGCGGAGCGCGATGCGGCGGATCGGCGGCCGGCATCAGACGCACGACCGCATCCAGTTCATCACGAGCCGCCCTGGCGATCGCCATGTGGCCGTTGTGAACCGGATCGAAGGTACCGCCGTAGAAGAGATTGAGCATTTGAGAGTGGGAACCGGGAATAGGGAAAGGGGAATGGGACAAGCTCTTGCTTCGCTCCCCATGATCAGCCGTTCGGCTGCTGAACAGCGGTCCTCAGTACCTCAAGCTACCAGCAAGCGCACCGCTTTCGCGTCCGCGACCGCCAACAGCAAACGCTCCATCGCCACCCAGGCATCGCCATCGCCCCGTCCTTTTGCGATGCGGTCGATCCGCGAGGCTTCGGCCACGAAGCGATCCCAGCGCGCAGGAGACGCGTGTCGTTGCAGAGCTCGTTTGAAGGGCGCCTGCTTGGTTTCCCAGATGCCTTGAGCTTTCATTTCGGCACCCAGATTGCCGCCACGGGCCTGCACACGCGCTAATGCCGCGGTGCGCAGCAGTTCCTTTACCACCATCGGCATCAGCCCGGCGACCACATCACCTTCCGCGCGCAATCCGGTCAGCATTCGTGAAACGTGATCCGCCTGCCCCGCCAGCATTGCGTCGGTCAGACGAAACACGTCATAACGAGCCGCATCAGCCACCAGCGACTCCATGGTCGCCGCGTCCAGGGTCTTCCCTTCCGCCAACAGCACCAGCTTGTCGATTTCCTGCGCTGCCGCCAGCAGATTGCCTTCCACACGGTCGGTCAATACCTGTACCGCCGTTCGGTCCGCTCGCAGCCCTTTCGCGCGCAGACGGCTTTCGATCCAACCGCTCAATTCGTGCGGTTTTATTGACCAGGCAATCGCAATCGCACCCACCCGCGCAATGGCGTCGGCCCATTTGCCGTGATGTGCTTTGCTCCACTCGCCGGCAGTAACCAGCAGGATCACATCGGGCGGCGGATTCGCGCAGAACGCGCTGATCACTTCCGCACCGTCCTTGCCCGGCTTGCCGCTGGGCAGGCGAACCTCGATCAATCGGCGCGCACTGAAAAGGCTGGGCGCGTTGAAGGAAGCGTCCAGCGTATTCCAGTCGAAATCTCGGCCATCGGCATCGAACACTTCCCTTTCGCCGATGCCTTGGGCACGCGCTTGTGCTCGCACGGCGTCGGCGGCCTCCAGCACACGCAGGATTTCCGGGCCGGCAATCAAATAGACCGGATACAGCGGATCCGTGGCGGAACGTGAAGCTAATTGCTCCGGCTTGAGTTCCATTACTCGGTCTTGACGACCTGTCCTGCCCGCATCACGCCATCGATGCGGCGCAGGATCGACGAAGCCATTTCCTGCCGTAGTTCGTTGGCCAGGACTTCGCGTTCGGTACTGGTGCCGGTGGCGTTCTCGGGTGGCGACACATAGTCCCGCGACATCTCGACCACCTGCTGCGGCACCAGATCGGTGCCGTCGGCCTTGCGGAAGACGAACACCACCGCGTAGCGCAGGCTGTATTCCTGTGACCGGCCGTGGCTGTCGATACTGATCGGAAGATCGCCCCAACGCTCGGACAGAACCTGCAAGGTCGCGACATCTTCCTTGCTGTCTTCCGGGGCGGGCGTGGCGCCCGCGGCCTGCAGGCCGCGCGACAACGAGGTGGCCAGTTTGCTGTAAGGGCCCGAAGAGACTACCCGGACGGGCCCCAGGTCAGCCGGCAAGGCGATCTTGTTGCGCAAGTGGAACCCGCAACCGGAAAGGATCAGGGCAAGGGCGGCTACGGCGATGAGTCGGAATCGGGTCATGGAGGAAGTCTGTACGAGCCCGGCATGGGCGGCAATAGGCAATCCGGATGGCAGGTGAACATGGAGCGGAGCCCTAGGCCGCCGCGATAGCTATGTAGGAGCGGCGTCCCGCCGCGAGCTCTTCGCTTCTATCGCGATCTGGCCGGAAGAGCTCGCGGCGGGGCGCCGCTCCTACAGGCCGGAGGTCCTTCCGGCAGGTGGATCAAGCCACCACGATATTGATGATCTTGCCCGGCACGATGATGATCTTGCGGATGGTCGTGCCTTCCAGGAATTTGGCGGTGTTCGGCTCCGCCTTCGCCAGTGACTCGATCAGCTCGCGCGGGGCATCGGCGGCCACGTCAATGGTGCCGCGTAGTTTGCCGTTGACCTGAACCGCCAGCGTCACCGAATCGCGCACCATGGCGGACGCATCGGCCTGCGGGAATGGCACGTCTTCCAGCAGCGTCTCCGGGTGGCCCAATGCCTGCCACAAGGTATGGCTGGTGTGCGGCGTAATGGGGTTCAGCAGCAATACCGCGGTTTCCAATGCCTGCTGGCGCAGCGCACGTCCATTGTCGCTGGCGTCGTCGAACTTGCCCAATGCATTGGAAAGCTCCATTACCGCCGCGATGGCCGTGTTGAAGCTGTGGCGTTTGCCGTAGTCGTTGCCGACTTTATCAATGGTTTCGTGAATCTTGCGGCGCAGGGCTTTCTGATCGGCACTCAGCGCTGACAGATCGACCGCCGATATTTGCCCGCCATCGGCAGCGTGCTTGTGCACCTGCGTCCACAGCCGGCGCAGGAAACGCGCCATGCCTTCCACGCCGGCTTCGTTCCACTCCAGCGATTGCTCAGGCGGTGCCGCGAACATCGAGAACAGGCGCACCGTATCGGCACCGAACTTGTCGACCATCGCTTGCGGATCGACGCCGTTGTTCTTCGACTTCGACATCTTCTCGCTGCCGCCAATGGACACCGGCTGCCCATCGGCGATCAGCGTCGCCCCCGTCACTCGACCGCGCTCATCACGCTGCACATCGACGTCGGCAGGATTAATCCATTCGCGGTTTCCCGTTGCCGATTCGCGGTAATAGGTGTCGGCAATCACCATGCCTTGGCACAGCAGATTCAGCGCCGGCTCGCCGCTGTCCACCAGCCGCGCGTCGCGCAATAGCTTGTGATAGAAGCGGAAATACATCAGGTGCAGGATGGCGTGCTCGATACCGCCGATGTACTGGTCCACGGGCAACCAGTAATTACCACGCTTGTCCACCATGTCCTTGGCGCCGGGTGATGTATAGCGCGCGTAATACCAGCTGGACTCCATGAAGGTGTCGAACGTATCGGTCTCTCGTTCGGCCGGCCCGCCGCATTCCGGACAAGTCGTCTTGCGCCATTGTGGATCGGCCTTGATTGGCGACTTCACGCCATCCAGGGTGACGTTTTCCGGAAGCACGACCGGCAGCTGTGCTTCGGGCACCGGCACCGCGCCGCACTTGTCGCAGTAGATAACGGGAATCGGGCAACCCCAGTAGCGCTGCCGCGAAACACCCCAGTCGCGCAGGCGATAATTCACTCGTCGCTGGCCCCGGCCCTGGCGTTCGAAACGTTCGGCCAGCGCTTCGAAAGCGCCGCGGTAGTCCAGACCATCGAACTCACCGGAATTGACCAACTCCATATCCGTCCTGGTCTTGTCCGAATACCAGTCATGCCAGACATCCGGGTCGTAGGTTTTTTCTTCTTCGCTCCTGGGGGCCGTCAGTGCGATGACCTGCCGGATGGGCAAACCGTATTTGTGTGCGAACTCGAAATCGCGCTCGTCATGCCCGGGCACCGCCATCACCGCGCCGGTGCCGTAGCCCATCAGCACGAAGTTGGCGATCCACACAGGCACTTTTTCGCCCGTCACCGGGTGCACGGCGCGCAGGCCGGTATCGATGCCGCGCTTTTCCTGCGTTTCCAGTTCGGCCTCGGAAACGCCGCCGTGCTTGAGCTCTTCCAGGAAGGTGGCGATAGCCGGATTGGCGGCGGCGATCTTCTGCGCCAGCGGATGTTCACCGGCGATGGACAGGAAGGTCACGCCCATCAGCGTGTCCGGGCGGGTGGTGAAGACAGTCAACGTCTCGCTGCCGCCTTCCACCGCAAAGTTGATCTCCAGCCCTTCCGAGCGGCCGATCCAATTGCGTTGCATGGTCTTGACCGCATCCGGCCAGCCGGGCAGATCGTCCAGGCCGTCCAGCAGTTCCTGGGCATAGTCGGTGATGCGCAGGAACCATTGCGGGATCTCGCGCTTCTCGACCAACGCACCGGAACGCCAGCCGCGGCCGTCGATCACCTGCTCATTGGCCAGCACGGTCTGGTCCACCGGATCCCAGTTCACTACCGAGTTCTTGCGATAGGCCAGGCCCTTGCGCAGCAGGCGCACGAACATGCGCTGTTCGTGCACGTAATAGTCGGGATTGCAGGTAGCGAACTCACGCGACCAATCGATGGCATAACCCAGCGATTTCAGCTGGCTGCGCATATGGTCGATGTTCGCGTAGGTCCATTTGGCCGGCGCGGTCTGGTTCTTGATGGCGGCGTTTTCCGCCGGCAGGCCGAAGGCATCCCAGCCCATCGGCTGCAGCACGTTCTTGCCAGTCATGCGCTGGTAACGGCTGATCACGTCGCCAATGGTGTAGTTGCGCACATGGCCCATGTGCAGCGCCCCGGACGGATACGGCAGCATCGACAGGCAGTAGAACTTGGGCTTGTCGCACTTTTCGTCGACCTCGAAGGCGCGATTGCGCTCCCAAAAGGACTGCGCGGCGGTTTCGACGGACTTTGGGTCGTAGACGTTGGGTTCTGCGGGAACGGACATAGGGACGGCTGATGGGGTGCTGCGGCAAAGCGTGGAAGGGTACCGCAGTGCACAAAGCGCCGCCAACGCAACCGCTAAGATGGCCCGTCCTTCCGGAGCCCGCCATGTCCCGATACGCCCTGCCCGTACTCCTCGCCAGCCTGTTCGCCCTGCCCGCCGCCGCCGCCGAGCCACTGGCCCTGCAATGCGGAAAGCTCTTCGATGCGCGCAGCGGCAAGGTCCTGGAAGCCCGCACAGTGGTCGTCCGCGACGGCAAAGTGGCCGAGGTACTGCCAGGCCGGGCCGACGTGGCCGGCGTCAAGGCCATCGACCTGACAGGGCGCACCTGCCTGCCGGGTTGGACCGACTTGCACGTGCACCTGTCCGGCCAGTCCAGCCCGCAGAGTTACTCCGAGGGCTTTCGCCTGGATCCCGTGGATTTTGCTTATCGCTCCGTCGGCTATGCGGAAAAAACACTGATGGCCGGCTTCACCAGCGTGCGCGACCTGGGCGGCGAAGTCGTCCCGCATTTGCGCGACGCGGTCAACCAGGGGCTGGTGAAGGGACCGCGCATCTTCGCCGCCGGCAAATCCATTGCCACCACCGGCGGCCATGCGGATCCGACCAACGGCTGGAACGACCAGCTGTCCCATCTTATTGGCCCGCCCGGCCCGACTGAAGGCGTCATCAATTCCATCGAAGAGGCACGGCAAGCGGTGCGCCAGCGCTACAAGGACGGCAGCGACGTCATCAAGATCACCGCCACGGGTGGCGTGCTTAGCTACGCCAAATCCGGCGACGCGCCGCAGTTCACCGTTGATGAGGTGAAAGCGATCGTCGACATCGCCAACGACTACGGCTACAAGGTCGCCGCGCACGCGCATGGCACCGAAGGCATGAAGCGCGCCATCCAGGGCGGGGTGACCAGCATCGAGCACGGCACTTACATGACAGACGAAGTGATGCGACTGATGAAGCAGCACGGCACCTGGTACGTACCGACTATCTACGCCGGACGCTTCGTAGCGGAGAAAGCCAAGATCGACGGCTACTTCCCGGAAGTGGTGCGGCCCAAGGCCGCGCGCATCGGTGCGCAGATCCAGGATACGGCGGCCAAGGCGTATCGCAACGGCGTGAAGATCGCCTTCGGCACCGACATGGGCGTGGGCCCGCATGGCGACAACGCCCGCGAATTCCTTTACATGGTGGAAGCCGGGATCCCGGCCAATGTGGCGCTACAAGCCGCGACCATTCGTGCCGCTGAAGTACTGGGCGTGGACGACCAGGGCGTCATCGAAACCGGCAAGCGTGCCGACGTCATCGCGTTGCCGGGCGATCCGGTGGCGGATATCAACGCCGTGTTGAACGTCGATTTCGTGATGAAGGACGGCGTGATCTTCAAGCAGCCCGATTGAGGCAGCATATGTAGTGTGCGCTGTGCGCACGCTACGGGTACCCGTCAAAGATGGCTCTTGTTTGTGAGTGCAGCCCGCGGCGTCAGGCCCGTGATGCACATCCAAACCCACCACACCGCGAACGCCACCCGTTGCGCGGTGCCGGCCGGCAGCCAATCCACGGCGAACAACACCAGCACCAGCAGCAGCAACGACGCGATCGCGCTGATGCGTACTACGGTTCGCCACGCCATTTGTCCCCGCAGCCCTGATGCCAGCAGCGCCGCACCGGGAACAAACGCGACCCACCACAGCATCCACGCAGTCGCGTGGTAGCTGCTGGTTTTGTTGTGCAGGTCCGCCGGATCGAGCGGCAGCACTCCCAGCGCGACAAAGCCTAACGAAGAAAGCAACAGCAACTGCGCGCCGATGCGTAGCATCCACCCGGCATTGCCTGGCAGACGCAAGCGCAATTCCAGCATGACGACCGATGCCAGCAGACCGGGCAGCACGAAACCCAACAGATTGAACATCGTCGCGTGCGGAAAACCCTTGGCACCCAGCACGGCGACCGGATGCGCCGATTGCGAATATCCCGGCAGCGCCAGGCCAAAGCCGATCACAGCGGCCGCGAAGAGAACCGCTCCGGCAAGACCCAAATACGGCAACCCACGATTCATTGCGCTTCCCAACGGAACATCTCCTCAAGCCAGGACCAAGCGCCCACCAATGCGAACGCCAACCTCAACGGCAGCATCTGCCAGCCACCTTCGGCGCAATGATAGTTTGCCGAGCGATGCTGCTGCGCTCCGACGGCGCGCGGTTGCGCATCTCGACCGTGGCGCACCGGCCAATTCGCGTCCATCGGTAGCGGGCGTATCCCTGGGGCGAGATCCGCAATGCAGGCCGCCAATGATCATCAACCACCGGCACATCGCGCTTGAAAGGTGCGTAATTCGCCGCCATGTTAGCCCGCATCCCTGATCCGAGCGGCCCTATGAGCGACCTGCCCCACGTTTTCGACGCCACCACCGAGACCTTCGAGGCCGAAGTCCTGCAGAAATCGTTGCAGGTGCCGGTGCTGGTCGATTTCTGGGCCACTTGGTGCGGTCCGTGCAAGACACTGGGCCCGATCCTGGAGAAGCTGGCGGGCGAGTACAACGGCGCGTTCGAACTGGCCAAGGTGGACGTGGACAAGGAGCAGCAGATCGCCGCTGCATTCCAGATCCGCTCCGTCCCGACCGTCTTCCTGGTCAAGGGCGGCCAGTTGGTGGATGGTTTCCCCGGTGCGTTGCCGGAAGGCCAGTTGCGCGAATTCCTGAAGCAACACGGCATCGAACCGGCCCCGGCCGAGGCCACTGCCGATGAGCCGCCAGTCGCGCTGGACCCGCACGCGCAGGTCCTGGCGTTGCGCAAGGCGATCGAAGCCGAGCCGGACAAGGACGAGCTGAAGCTCGATCTGGCACTGGGCTTGCTGAAGACCGGCGCTGCCGGCGAGGCCGAGCAGTTGTTGAATGCGTTGCCGGCCAATCTGGCGACCGACGACCGCACTGTGCGGGCGCGTGCCCGCTTGGGATTTTCGGCGACACTGAAAGATGCGCCGCCGGTCGAAGTGCTGGAGAAGGCCATCGCCGCCAATCCGGACGATCTGCGTGCGCGCCATCTGCTGGGCGTCCACCGTCTGGTGGCCGGCGAATCGGAAGCCGCCCTGGAGCAGTTCCTGGAAATGCTCCGCCGTGACCGCGGTTTCGAGGACGGCCTGGCCCGGAAAAGCCTGATCGATGCTTTCCGCGTGATCGAGGACGATGCGCTGGTCGCCACCTACCGGCGCAAGATGTCGTCGCTGGTGTTCTAAGAACCAGGCTCCTAGCGTCACCGTACCGCTACGTATGGTAGCCTGCCGACCTCTCCCGGGCAGGCTGGTGAATGAAAGCTTCCACGCTGCGGCACATCTTCAACTTATGGCCGCCGTTCCTGTTCGGCGGCATCCATGTCGCCCATATGTCCAGCGACTGGCGCCATGCCCGGGTGGAACTGCGGATGCGTCCCTGGAACCGCAACTACGTGGGCACGCATTTCGGCGGCAGCCTGTTCGCCATGACCGATCCGTTCTGGATGATCATGGTCAAGGAATCCCTGGGCAGCGATTACTACGTCTGGGACAAGGCGGCCGAGATCGAATTCGTCAAGCCTGGCAAGGGCACGGTGCACGCCGAATTTCGGCTGGACGATGCCACTTTGGATGACATCCGCCAGACCGCCGCCGATGGCCAGAAGCATCTGCGCTGGATGCCGACGGAAATCCTCAATGCACAGAACGAAACCGTTGCACGGATCCGCAAGCAGATTTATGTGCGCTTGAAGCCGAAAGCGCGGTAAGCGGTAACTATCTCGCTTTTGCTTTGGCTTTTGCTTCTAAGAGCAACAGCAAATCCCCCTCAAATGCTTTTCAACCGCCGAATGGCGGGTCATCCCCCTTTAAAAAGGGGGAGACAAAACAACAGCCTCGCACCACGCACTTTTCCCCCGACCCCATAAATATCCGGCACAAAGCAACGCCAAAGCATCGCTGCCCTACAATAGCCCGATGTCGACTGACCACCCTATTCCCCGCCCCTCCCTGCAAAAACTGTTTTTGACCGGCCTGCTGACCTTGCTGCCGATCTGGCTGACCTGGGTGGTGGTGAAGTTCGTCTTCGTGCTGCTGTCGGATATCAGCAAGCCTTGGGTGGGTCCGATTTCCCAGCAAATCGCCGCATCGTTTCCACAATCGCTGGGCTGGTTCAATGCACTGTGGGTGCAGAACACCATCGCGCTGCTCGCGACGTTGATCGTCATTCTGGTAGTGGGAATACTGGCACGACGCGTCATCGGGCAACGGCTGCTCGGCTGGTTCGAAATGCTGATACAGCGTATTCCGCTGGCCAGCACCATCTACTCCAGCGCGCGTCAGTTGTTGGATATCCTGCAGACCAAACCGGGCAATACGCAGCGCGTGGTGCTGGTCGACTTTCCCCATCGCGATATGAAATCGGTGGGCTTCGTCACGCGTGTGATGCGCGAAGAAGGCAGCGGGCGCGAACTGGCGGCCGTCTATGTGCCCACCACACCCAACCCGACCTCCGGTTATCTGGAAATCGTTCCGGTGGAACTGTTGACGCCAACCGACTGGTCGGTGGACCAAGCGATGAGCTTCATCATTTCCGGCGGTGCGGTAGCGCCGGAATCCATGCCATTTACGCGAAACGCCGATAAACCGGGCGAGCCTCCAGCGACCCTTCCACCGACGCCAGATACTACAATCTGACACTGTGGTCCTTTGGTACCGCTCGGAGATTAGTAAATGCGCCAAGCACATGCACTGATCTTTCCCTGCGATATCTGTGGCAATGGCTGCAAGGCAGGCGCTGGCGTGCATGGATACCAAAAGATCCCGGGTTACGCCTTGACTGTGTGCAAGAGCTGTTTTCAGGGCAGTCACGAAGGATGGGCGCAGGCGCACGAAGAAGCCTTTGAGATGCATCTGGAATTGAAGGGAATCCCGCTTCCGCCGCGCAATGCAAACGGCTGCTATCCAAGGGAGCCCGAATGAGCTTCACATATCTCCAAACTTCGGCTAAAACAATCGTCGACATGCCGGAATCCATTCCATTCACTCGCGCTGGGGAGCGACGAACCGATGAGCACAAGCCGTACCCTTGATGATCGTGCGGTGCGGTTGTTCCTCGCACTGGCGGCTTTCTTCTGCGTCAACGCGGTACTGGCCGAGTTCATCGGCGTCAAGATTTTCGCGCTGGAGGACACACTGGGTGTCGCGCCGCTGGAATGGAACCTGTTCGGGCAGAGCGGCTCACTCAACTTCACTGTCGGCACGTTGTTGTGGCCGTTCGTCTTCATCCTGACCGACACCGTCAACGAATTCTTCGGCAAGCGCGGCGTTCGCTTCATTTCCTGGCTGGCCGTCGCGTTGATCGTCTATGGCTTCGTGTTCGCCTTCCTCGCCATTGCCGCAGCACCGGCGGGCTGGTGGGTGAAGGCGGCCGAAGGCCAGGGCGTTCCCGATTACCAGGCAGCGTTTGCCGCCATCTTCGGGCAGGGCATGTGGTCCATCGCTGGTTCGATAGTGGCCTTCCTGCTGGGTCAACTGATCGACGTATCGGTGTTCCACCGCATCCGCGTTGCCACTGGCGAGCGCTGGGTCTGGTTGCGTGCTACCGGCTCCACAGCCATCTCGCAATTGGTCGACAGCTTCGTGGTGATCTACATCGCCTTTGTGCTGGGTCCACAGAAATGGCCGACGTCGCTGTTCCTGGCGATCAGCACGGTCAATTACTTCTACAAGATGCTGGCGGCCATTGCCCTGATACCTCTGCTCTATCTGATGCGCCGTGGCATCCGTATCTATCTGGGCGAAGCGCGCGAGCGCCAGCTGCGCGCTGAGGCTGCCAGCGATTAAAACGATCTATTGTAGGAACGCCGTCCCGACGTGGTATTTGCCATTTGGACGCGCTGCGGCGCGTTCTTCATTGCGGATACTGGACGGCTACGGAGGCGCAGTCGCGACTCACCGGTGCCGACATGCCGGCACCACTCCCACAAGCACGGATCCGGGCAAACCATGACTTCCGTCGCTGGCGGGAACCGGCAGGACGGGCCACGCTCCCGGTTTGCCCAACCTGCCGGAACCGTCCATGAGCCGTCCCCTGCCCGCCTTGCTGACCTTGGCCATCGCCTTGGCGCTGCCCGCCGCTATTCATGTCGGCGAGGCCAGCGCTGCTGAATCCACCGCTGTCGCTGCCTCACCCGCCAGCAGCAAAGCGACGCAGTTGAACCAGCTTTACACGCAGTACTGGGAAGAATCGCTCAAGCTCAATCCGTTGCGGGCGACCTTCCAAGGGGACCCGCGTTACAACGATCAGCTGCCGAATTTCCTGTCCGCCGAGTACCGCGAAAAGTCGCGCCGGTTTACCGAGGACTGGCTGAAGAAAGTCGAGGCCGTGGGCGCTGAGGGATTGGAAGGCCAGGACCTGTTGAGCTATCAGATTTTCGTCCGCGACGCGAAGAACGAACTGGAAGGCGAACGTTTTCCCGGCTGGATGCAGCCGGTCAATCAGTTCTACAACATCGCCAGCACCGTCGTGCAATTGGGCTCCGGCACTGGCGCGCAGCCGTTCAAGACGGTGCAGGATTACGACAACTGGAACAAGCGCGCCACCCGCATACCCGTGTTGTTCGATCAAGCCATCGCCAATATGCGCGAAGGCATGAAGGCCGGCGTGGTGCAGCCGCGCGCGTTGATGGACAAAGTCGTGCCGCAGCTGGATGCGCTGATCAAGCCGAAAGCCGAAGACACGCTGTTCTGGGGACCGGTCAAGAACTTCCCAGCCAGCTTCAGCGACGCGGACAAACAACGCCTCGCCGCCGATTACCGCAAGTTGATCGAAGGCGAGTTGATGCCTGCGTACGCCAAACTGCGCGAATTCATCATCAAGGAGTATCTGCCCAAGACACGCGTCAGCGCCGGCATGGATGCGCTGCCCGACGGCGCGGCGTGGTACGCCTATAACGCACGGCAGAGCACTACCACCGATCTGTCGCCCGCACAGATCCATCAGATTGGCCTGAACGAAGTCGCGCGCATCCATGGCCTCATCGGCGAAGTGATGAAGGAGACCAAGTTCCAGGGCTCGCTGCAGGACTTCTTCAAGTTCATGCAGACCGACCCACGCTTCAGTTTCAAGACTGAAGAGGAGCTACTGATCCATTACCGCGGCCTGGAAGACAAAATCAACGCCAAGGTTCCGGAACAGTTTTCGCTGGTGCCCAAGGCGCCGTTCGAAATCCGGCCGGTGGAAGCATTCCGTGCGAAATCGGCGGCGGGCGGCTCTTATATGCGGCCCAGCGAAGACGGCAAGCGCCCGGGCATTTTCTACGTCAACACGTACGATCTGCCGACCCGCAAAACGTGGGATGCGGAAGATCTTTACCTGCATGAAGCCATTCCCGGCCATCATTTCCAATTGGCGCTGCAACAGGAATTGACGGGGCTGCCGATGTTCCGCCGCTTCGGCAGCGAGATCGCCTTCTCCGAAGGCTGGGGCCTGTACGCCGAGTCGCTGGGCAAGGACCTGGGCGTCTACCAGGATCCTTACAACTACTTCGGCTATCTGCAGAACGAGTTGTGGCGTGCCATCCGGCTGGTGGTGGACACCGGCCTGCACAGCAAGGGATGGACGCGCGAACAGGTGATCGCTTACATGCTGGCGAATTCGGCGGAGAGCGAAACCCAGGCGACGGCCGAAGCCGAACGCTACATGGCCATCCCAGGCCAGGCGCTGGCCTACAAGGTGGGCGAACTGAAGATCAAGGAAGTGCGGGCCAAGGCAGAACGTGAACTTGGCGACAAGTTCGACATCCGGGAGTTCCATGCTGAAGTGCTGAAGGACGGTTCGGTACCGCTGGATATCCTGGAAGAGAAGATCGACCGCTGGATCGCCGCGCCCCGCGATAGCACCGGGCCTCGTCGCGATGAAGCCGTCGCAACGGCAGGCAATGGCGAATAGCCGCTAAGGACGCTTTTTGTAGGAGCGCCCTACGGGCGCGAGGCTTTTCCCTCGCGCCCCGCGAACCTTCACGGGCATCCTGCGCACGACCGGATTGCCAAGGTCGTGCGCACGGAGCACGCTACGCATGCACTACAGGCCAAATGAGGTCGATATGAAGTGGGTCGATGCGTTGCGCGCTTTCGTACTGGGCACCGGAATGCTGGCGAGCGCATTGGCGCATGCCGGCAGGGAGGAAGACATCGACCAGCTGATGAGCCGCTATCAAGGCCAGGTGCCTGGCGCCTCGGTATTGGTGATCCGCGATGGCCAACCGGTGTTTCGCCGCAGTTACGGGTTGGCGAAACTGGAAGACAACGTCGCTGCCACGCCTTCCACCAACTATCGCCTCGCCTCGATCACCAAACAGTTCACCGCGGCCTGCATCCTCCTATTGGCGGAAGACGGCAAACTGAGCCTGGATGATCCGGTGAAACGATGGCTGCCGTCGCTGCCTGCCGCCGCCGATGCGGTCACTTTGCGTCACCTGCTTAGTCATACGTCCGGACTGATAGATTATGAAGAGGTCATGCCGGAAGACCTTACCGGTCAACTGCGCGATGCCGACGTGCTGCGCATTCTGGAAGGCGAAAATCGTGGCTACTTCGCACCTGGCTCGCAGTATCGGTACAGCAACAGCGGCTATGCCCTGTTGGCATTGGTGGTGGGCCGGGCTTCCGGACAGGATTTCGCGAGCTTCCTGCGTCAACGCATCTTCCAGCCACTCGGCATGGACGACACGGTTGCATTGGAGGAAGGTCGCTCCACCGTTGCTCGCCGCGCGTACGGCTATAGCGAAATCGACGGCCGCTGGACGCGTACCGACCAAAGCCCGACCAGCGCGGTGCTGGGCGATGGCGGCATTTACTCGTCTCTTGACGATCTGGCCAAATGGGACGCTGCCTTGTACGACGAGCGTCTGCTGAAGCAATCCTCTCTTAATCTCGCATTTTCTCGCGCCACCTCAACCTCCGAAACCGATGTGCCGTTCTATGGTTTCGGCTGGCGAATCAACAGCGATTCGGTGTGGCATTCGGGCGAAAGCATCGGTTTTCGCAACGTTATCGTGCGTTATCCGAAGCAGCGGCTGAGCATTATCGTGTTGACCAACCGCAATGACCCGGAGCCATACAAGACTGCGCTGGCGATCACTCGCCACTATTTACCCGGTCCCTGATTCCCTGGCACACCCGCTTCGACCAGACGCTCTTCGACTTGGCGGTGAATCAGAAACACGAATTGCTCGTATAGTCGGCCTCCACCACCAAGGTCTCGCCTATAATTGTGTGAGACGCTGCGAAGCAGCATAGGCAAGGGGACCCTTTGAAGTCGATGGCTGGACTCCAGAGAAACTGGCGTGGGTGGGTCATGTGGATCGCTCTGCTAGTGCTATGCGCTCCAGCATCGGCTCAGGAATGGACCTATCGAATCCGCCCTGGCGATACGCTGTGGAATTTAGCTGGCGAACATCTCAAGCCCGGCATTCGTTGGCAGCAGCTGCAGCAACATAATCGCATCGGTAATCCCTACCGCTTGCCGCCGGGAACAGTTGTCCGAATTCCACTGACCTGGCTGGCGCGTCAGCCGGTCAAAGCGAAAGTCATGCTGGTGCGAGGCGACGCGACCGTGGCGCTGGGAAAGACCAGCCGCAAAATCACTCAAGGCATGCAACTGGGCGCTGGCGCGCTGCTCAAGACTGCGGCTGACGCTTCGCTTTGCCTGCAATTCGCCGATGGCTCGCGCCTCGTTCTGCAGGGCGACAGCGAACTACGACTGGATCGTCTCAGCCGTTTCGGCCGCAGCGGCATGGTCGATACGCGACTGCGCCTGCAGCGCGGCCGCATCACTAATGACGTCGAACCCATCGTCGGTCCCGGTGCAGGCTTCATCGTTGAAACCCCCAGCGCCTCTTCCGCGGTGCGCGGAACGCAGTTCCGGGTGGAAGCTGCGAGCGCCCGGACGTTGACGGAAGTGCTGGAAGGCGGCGTTGCGGTTAGCGCCAAACAGAAACCCACACTGATTCCCAGCGGCTTCGGGTCGGTGGTGGAAGCCGGCCAAGCCGGTGCGGTGAAAGCCGTGCGGCTGTTGCCGGCGCCCGACTTGTCTGCGCTGTCGGCGGCTGGCCGCCAGCTCGGTCGCGATGTCTCCTGGCCGCCGGTCGACGGCGCGGTTCGCTACCGCATGCAAGCCAGCGACCAGAGCGACTTCGGTACCTTGGTGGCCGACCAGCAAGTCGACACACCCCAGACCCGAATGCCCGCGTTGCCGGCAGGCGACTATTTCCTGCGGGTACGCGCGATCGATGCGCAAGGCTTGGAGGGACAGGACGCGGTAGTACCTTTCAGTATCGAAAACCCGCTGCCGCCCTACGCCATCGCACCCGCTGCCGACGCGGTGGTGCGCGACAGCCCCGTCGCTTTGAGCTGGACCCAAGCGCCGGGCGCCAGCACCTACCGCTATCAGGTGGCCAGCGATCGACAGTTCGACCAGCCGCTGGTCGATATCAGCGGGATTGGCGACACACAGGTGAAATTGCCGAAGTCCTTACCGCCGGGCACCTATTTCTGGCGGGTGGCAAGCATCGATGCCGCTGGCAAGCAGGGTTCTTTCGGCGATGTCATGACCTTCGAACTGCGCTTGCTGGCCGAAGCCGGCCAGATCGACAGCGAAGCCGCCGAAAACCAGTCGGACGCCGTGACATTCCGCTGGCAGGCCGGTCCGCCGGACCAGCGCTATCGTTTCCAGATGTCGCGTACGCCCGACTTCAGCACCTTGAAAATCGATGAAATGGTGTCGAAGGCGGAGATCACGGTACCCAAGCCCGGTTCCGGCACGTGGTATCTGCGCGCCCAGGCCATTGGAAGCGACGGCTTCGAAGGACCATTCCCCGAGCCCCAGGTCGTGAAGATCCCTTGCCGGTTCTGCCGTATCGGTGCCGGGGCAGGTGCGCTTATCATCCTGCTGACTCTATGATCACGCCATCGCCTGCACCCAAGATCAAGACGCGCGTCCTTATCACGATCGCGGCGGCGGCGCTGGTGGTACTGCTCGTGCTGTCGGAACTGACGGCGGGCGCCGATGCCTGGTTATACGACTCACTGGTGGCCGGCACGGTAAGGCATGCCGACGATCGCGTCGTTCTGGTCGATATCGACCAGCGGAGCTTGGTCGAGCTGGGCCGCTGGCCTTGGTCGCGACGTACCCACGCCCAATTGATCGACCATCTGCGCGAGGCCGAGGTCAAGGGCGTGGCCTTGAACATCCTGCTGTCCGAGCCCGCCCTTTTCGATCCCGAAGGCGACGCATTGCTGGCGCGTGCCTTGAGCCGCAGCGGAAAAGTGGTTCTACCTGTATTAGCCGAGCCCGGTCAGCTCAATGCCCCGGCGATCGAACTGATGCCGATTCCCGAGTTCGCCGCCTCGGCCGCAGCATTGGGCCATGCCGAAATGCCATTGGACGACGACGGCGTTGCACGCCGGATGTTCCTGCAGGCCGGGATGGGTTCTGCACATTGGCCCGCACTGGCGCTGGCGCTACTTCAATTGGACACAGGTACCAGCGGCAACATGACCGCCAAGCTGCCCGGGCTGCACTACAGCGCACCGGAAGCTGCATCCCCCCAGCGCTGGGTTCGCGACCATGAAGTGCTGATTCCTTACGCCAGTTCCCCCAACGCGTTCCGCCACGTCTCGTATGCCGATGTGTTGAACAACCGCATTCCACCTTCGCTGCTGCGTGACCGGTGGGTGATCGTGGGTGTATCCGCCTTGGGCATGGGCACGCAGGCGCAAGTGCCCGGGCATCCCGCCTACCCCGGCATCAGTGGCTCGGATTACCAAGCCAATGTTTTGAACATGCTGTTGAACGGTGCCGCCATCACGCCGCTGTCGACGGGTTGGCAGGTGCTGCTGTCGTTGATCCTGGTGGTGGCTCCGCTGGCGTTGTGCAGCTTGCCGGGGTTGCAGCGCATCTGGCGCCCCACTGCTCTCATGATGGCGGCGACGATACTGGTGTCCTTCCTGCTGCTGCAATTTGCACATCTATGGTTCCCGCCGGTATCCGCATTGCTGGTTCTCACGATCGGAACGTTGTTGTGGGTATACCGCCGGCTGCGGCGCACCCACAAACAGGCGCAATCGGATCCACTGACCGGGCTCGCCAATCGCAACCGCTTCAGTCAGGTGCTCGAGCAGGAAATGCGGACGACGCGCCGCACCGGGCAGCCGTTATCGCTGTTGGTGCTGGATATCGATCACTTCAAGCAACTCAACGATAACCAGGGGCATGCCGCTGGCGATGCGGTATTGCGTTCGCTGGCGCAGATCCTGCGCAGCCGCGCCCGCCGCCCGCGCGACCTGGTCGCCCGTTTGGGCGGCGACGAATTCGCGGTGTTGCTGCCGGAAACCTCCGCACAAGCGGCTGCCACTATCGCCACGACCGTCCATGTCGATCTGGCGAATCTGGCCACCAATGCCGAACTCGGCAATGGACCTCCCGCTTTTTCGATCAGTGTCGGCATCCACACTCATCTGAACGAAGACGATCTGACGCCGGACGATCTATTCGAGCGTGCCGACAATGCGCTGTACCGTGCCAAGCAGGCGGGACGCAATCGCAGCATCAGCCATGCGGACGAAAAACCCGCTTTTGGTGGCGCACCGGTAGTTGAGTGATGTGCGCGTAAGTAGCGCCGGATGAGCGTATACGGGGGCCCTCCCGACTTGCCGGCCGCCGGTACGCTGCAACGAATGATTAACAACAATGCCATTACCTTCGACACCTCTTCGCCGCGGATGACAAGCGTAGAGTCGCGCGCACGCCCCGGCTGGGGCTTTCCTTTTATGCTGCCCTTTAGTTGGGCCGGAGTAGACCGTGATTGCCCGTAAACCCCAGATTCTTCTGCTGTCGCTAGCCATAACCACCGTATTGGCGGCCTGTTCCAAAAAGGACGACACCGCCCCCGCCGCGAGCACGGCATCCACCACGCCTGCCGCTCTGGAGCTGAAGCTGGACGAAAGCCAGCTGCCACCTGTCAATCGCTTTCAGGTCAGCGACCTGGATACCAGCAAGAACGCCTGTACCGATTTTGGCGGCTACGTCAACGGCAAGTGGCTGGCGGCCAACAGCATTCCTGGCGACCGCGCCAGCTGGGGTGCTTTTGAAATGCTGGGTGAGCGCTCCATCGCGGTACAAAAGCAGTTGGCCGAACAGGCTGCTGCTCACCCGGAAGCCGCTGGCGTGGAGAAGATCGTCGGCGACCTATGGGCGACCGGCATGGATGAAGCCAAGATCAACGCCCAGGGCATCGAACCGATCAAGCCCATGCTGACCGCCATCGACGGGCTGAACGACAAGGGTGCCATTGCCGAATACCTGCGCACCATCGCAGCGAAGGGGCAGAACTTCCTGTTCGGTTTCGGTGCCGAAGCCGACTTCAAGAACTCCAGCATGACGATGGCGTACGCCTCGCAAGGCGGCCTGGGCCTGCCCGATCCGGAGTACTACACCAAGCCTGAAAACAAGGAAAAACTGGACGCATATCAGGCGCATATCGCCAAGGTGCTGGAACTGGCTGGCACGGCTCCCGCTGAAGCCGCCGAACAGGCGAAGACCGTCATCGCCTTCGAAACCCGCTTGGCCAAGGCTTCCAAGACCAGCGAAGAACTTTCGCGCGACGTCGAGCTGTACTACAACCCGGTGACGCTGGCCGAGGCCGACAAGCTGACGCCGAATTTCTCCTGGACGCAGTTCTTCGAGTCGCAAGGTGTAGCGCCGCAGGAGAAGTTCTCCCTGGCGATGCCTGCATTCCATCAGGAAGTCAGCAAGATGCTGGGCGACACCGACCCGGCCGCGTGGCGCGCCTACTTGCGCTTCCACACCATCGATGGCGCCTCGCCCTACTTGAGCGATGCCTTCGTCAACGAAAACTACAACTTCAACGGCAAGGTCCTCAACGGCCAAAAAGAAATCAAACCGCGCTGGAAGCGCGTGCTGGATACGGTGGAAAACCAGGCTGGCGAAGCGCTGGGGCAGATGTACGTCAAGGTCGCCTTCTCTCCCGAATCCAAAGCCAAGATGGAAACCTTGGTAGCTAACCTGGCGACGGCGCTCAAGGCACGTATCGAAAACCTCGCCTGGATGAGCGATGAAACCAAGCAGAAGGCGATAGCCAAGTGGGAAACCTTCACGCCCAAGATCGGCTACCCGGACAAGTGGCGCGAATGGACCGGCCTGAGCACCAGCCGCGACAGCTTTATCGGCAACGTGCTGGCAGCACAGGAATTCAACTACAAGTGGAACCTGAGCAAGATCGGCAAGCCGGTCGACAAGACCGAATGGGGCATGCCACCGCAGATGGTCAATGCCTACTACAACCCGCTGCAGAATGAGATCGTGTTCCCGGCCGCTATCCTGCAGCCGCCATTCTTCGATCCCAATGCAACGGATGAAATGAACTACGGCGGCATCGGCGCGGTGATCGGCCACGAAATGACGCACGGTTACGACGATCAGGGCGCGCGTTTCGGGCCGACCGGTAATTTCGAGAATTGGTGGTCGGAAGTGGATGCCAAGGGTTTCTCTAGCCGCACCGACAAGCTGATCGAGCAGTTCAACGGTTATGACGCCAACGGCACCCCGGTCAACGGCAAGCTGACGCTGGGCGAGAACATCGCCGACCTGGGCGGCTTGGCCACGGCTTACGACGCCATGAAGAAGGCGACCGACGGCCAGCCCGATCCGAAGACCGATGGGCTGACCCGCGACCAGCGCTTCTTCCTCAACTGGGCGACCGTGTGGCGTCGCAACTTCACGCCGGAAAACCTGGCGGTGCGCTTGAAGACCGATCCGCACGCACCCGCCAACTTCCGCGCCATCGGTGCGCCCTCCAACCTGCCGGCGTTCGCTGCGGCGTTCCAATGCAAAGCAGGCGACCCGATGGTGCGTGCCGACGGTAAGCAGGTGGTGATCTGGTAACCACGGATCGAAGTCACGCCAACTTGAAGCGGTAACCAAGGAGGCCCGGCAAAAAGTCGGGCCTCCCTTTTTCCCGGCATCGGAAATCGACGCCCGAACGCTGTAGCCCCGGCTACGCTTTGCAAGCGACTGTCGTAATCCGGCCGCCCGTCACAAAAGCTTTCCGATTCGCGGGCGATGCGGCCAATGCACGCTGACCAAGCGCTTCCCACAGGCGCATTTAGAGCTTCCGGCGCGCGTTTGCTGCTGTGCGCTTGCTAGAATCCGGGCACCTTACAAAGCACCGGAAAACCGCTGATGCCCTTCCCGCGTACTGCACTTGGCAAGCCTGCCTTACTCGCCTTCGCCCTGGTCGCCATTCTGGGCGCCCCCCAGGCGGAAGCAGCCAAGAAGAAAAAGCGTGCTCCGAGCACGCCGGCGATCAGCGCCGAATGCAGCGATTTCTATACCGCCGCCAACGCCGACTGGCTGAAGAAGAATGCATTGCCGTCCGGTGCCGGCTCCATCAGCGTGCTGGGCCAGTTCCGCGACCGCACCTTGCAGCAACAGCGCGACCTGCTGGATGCCGCCATGAAGGCGCCGCAGGGCAATGTGCAGAAGCTGCTGGGCGACTTCTGGGCCAGCGGGTTGGATGAAGCCGCGGTCGAAGCCGACGGATCCAAGCCGATTGCGCCATTGCTGGACCGTATTAACGCCATCAAGAAAGCCAAGGACATCACACCTTCGATCGCCGCCTTGCACCAGGTCGGCATTCCGGTGGCTTTCAATTTCAGCCCCGATGTCGATCTGGAGCATCTGGACAGGCACATCGGCTACTTCATGCAGGGCGGCCTGGGCCTGCCCGATCCGGCTTACTACACCCGCACCGACGCCGACACCCGCGAGTTGCTGGGCCGGTACCGGTCATACGTGCAACAGATCCTGGCGCTGACCGGCACCCCCAAGAACAAGCTGGAAGCCGAATCGCAAGCGGTGATCGACCTGGAAACGCGTCTGGCGCAAGCGTCCAAGCCGCTGGCAGACCTGCGCAATCCGCTGACCAACTACGTGCCGGTCGCCACCAAGGATCTGGGCAAGCAATACCGCAACCTGCAGTTGGACGCCTTCCTCAAGGCTCAGGGTGTCAACGACGATAAGGTGTCGATGGCCGACCCGCAGTTGTTCAAGCGCCTGGATGGGCTGATCGCCAGCGTCAAGCCGGATCAATGGAAGGTCTATCTGCGCTGGCGCGTGGGCGATGCCATGGCGCCTTATCTGGCCAAGCCTTTCCGTGAAGCGGAATTCGGCTTCCGCGGCCGTGTGCTGCGCGGCGACGTGGCGCCTGCGCCACGCTGGCAGCAAGTTCTGGACGCCATCAATCTGGCAGCCGGGCCGATGGTCGGCCGTGAATATGCGGCACGCTATCTGCCCGACGCCAACAAGGCGCGCGCCGTCGCGATTGCCGAGCAGGTGCGCGATGCACTGGGTCGCGGCATAGAGCGCAACCAATGGATGAGCGCAGCCGCAAAGGCCGAAGCCACCGCCAAACTGAAAAAAATGAAGATCGAAGTCGGCACGCCCCGCCGCGATCTCGACTACAGCGTTCAGCCGATGGGCCGCGGCAGCTTCGGCAGCAACATGCTGATTGCCTCCACATGGCGTCATCGCGAGGAAATGAAACGTATCGGCAAAGGCAATGCTGACCGTCGCTGGGACGTGCTGCCGCAGCAACCGGCGCTGGCTTATGACATCGCGCAGAATCGTCTGATCGTGACGGCCGCGGTATTGCAGGCAGAAGTCTTCGATGGCAACCAGCCTGCAGCCCAGCAATATGGTTCGTTCGGCGCATTGGTCGGGCACGAACTCAGCCGCGGCTTCGA
Organism: Pseudoxanthomonas sp. UTMC 1351; assembly: GCF_040948865.1. Taxonomy (NCBI): domain Bacteria; kingdom Pseudomonadati; phylum Pseudomonadota; class Gammaproteobacteria; order Lysobacterales; family Lysobacteraceae; genus Pseudoxanthomonas; species Pseudoxanthomonas sp. UTMC 1351. The sequence continues at coordinate 160,776 of NZ_JAVGJT010000018.1, forward strand.
CAGCAAGGGCCGCATGGTCGACGCCCACGGCAAAGTGCACGATTGGTGGACACCCGCGGACATGTCGGCGTGGAATGCCATCGGCGAGAAAGTCGCTATGCAGTACGACCGCTACGCTTATCCGGGCCTGTCCACCAAGATCAACGGCAAACTGACGCTGGACGAGAACCTCGCCGATCTTTCCGGCGTGGAGCTGGCTTGGGACGCCTACACCACCGCCGCACCGCAGGCGACAAAGACCGACAAACAAGCCTTCTACAAAGCCTGGGCATCGCTTTGGGCACAACGCCTGTCCAAGAACGAAGCCGCGCAACGCGTCGCCACCGACGTGCACGCGCCCGGCCAATGGCGCGCCAATGGACCATTGACGCAACAGCCCACGTTTGGCGAAGCGTTTTCCTGCAAGGCCGGGCAACCGATGCAGACGAAGGAAACCGACCAGATCAAGATCTGGCGCTGAGGCATAACTTCAGCGAAAAAAACGGCGCGGAGAAATCCGCGCCGTTTTTGTTTGTTCCAGAAGCTCTTTTTGTCAGCGATTGGGCCTGCGAGAACCGGCAGATCCCTCGTAGAGCGGAGCTTGCTGCGCTGCTCTACTTGCCGACCCAAGAGCACTCGTAGAGCGGAGCTTGCTCCGCTGCTTTCTACTTGCCGACTTAAGAGCAGCGGAGCAAGCTCCGCTCTACATGGAAGCGAACTTGCAGCCAATCAACGCACGATGCGGATATTCGGCGGCCCGCGACGACCCTTGCCGAACGGCGGTTGCCCACGCCAGTAACGAATCAACAACCAACCAAATAGCATGCCGCCCAGATGAGCGAAATGCGCGATGCCCGGCTGCCAGCCGGTGACGCCGAGCAACAGCGCCAGCGCACCGTAGATGATCACCAAAGTGCGGGCACGGATCTCGACGGGAATCGGAAAAATGATCATGCGGTTGTTCGGAAACAGCATGCCGTAGCCCAGCAGCAATCCGAACACGCCACCGGAAGCACCCAATGCGGGATAGGCTTCGCCCGTGGAGGAAAGAGTCCAAGTGGCCACCAGTACTTGGCAAACGTTGGCCCCGATCAGGCAGGCCATGTAGAAAAGCAGGAAACGGCGGTCGCCCCAGGTCTGTTCCAGCGGTGAGCCGAACATCCACAGCGCCAGCATGTTGAAGAACAAATGACCCAGGCTGCCGTGCATGAATCCGCTGGTCAGCAGCTGCCAGATCTGAAACGAGTAGCCAAAAGGCGTATCGGCATCGCCGAGATTCATCGGCCACAACAGGAACGGCGCGACCGTCGTGTCGGCCATCACGCTTTGCAACAGGAATATCACCACGTTGGCGATCAGCAGCGCGCGCGTTATCGGCAGGAGTCTGGGGAACATGGTCAGTCTCGAATCGGTAGACCGCCATCATAGCGATCCAAGATTAATCCTGGCCCGGGCCCCAGATCGCTTCGTCCAAGTTGCGTTCCGGTTTGGCGCGCTTCACCCGGCCATTCACCACCATCACACCTTCCGCACGCAATCGCTGGCTTTGTTCGCGAAACCCCGCCGACCCCTCAGGAAATGCGATGCGTCCGTCCGAGCGCAGCACCCGGTACCACGGCAACTTGGGATCGCTATTCTGGCTTAGCACGCGCGCCGCCAGCCGCGCACGGCCGGGCAACCCCGCACGCTCCGCCACTTCGCCGTAGCCTGCCACCTGGCCGCGGGGAATCGCGCGGACGGCGGCAAGAATGCGTAATTCGGGAGACTTGGCGGCCATTGCGGATTAGCATAGCGTCCCCGGCGCACAGGAGCATCCCATGCAGAATTTCGAACAGATCCGCAGCCATCTGCATACCTCTGGCTACAAAGTCTCCATGCAGGAACCCTATGTGGCCTGCGTGGAGCTGTCGCTGGGCAATGGCCGCCGTCATCAGGCGATCTTCCTGTCCGAACTTGGCAACGACGACGAACGCAGCTATCTGCGCGTGAGCACGGTGATTGCGCCGATCACCGGCATCGACGCCCGCCGTGCACTCACCTTCAACTGGCAGAGCAGCGTTGGCTATCTGGCCATCGGCGATCTGGATGGCGTGCCTTATCTGCAGTTATGCGAAAACCGCCCCTACGACGGTCTCAACCCCGCCGAAGTGGACCGTTTAGTGCTGGAAATCGGCGGACTAGGCGACAGCATGGAACGGGCGTTGTCGGCGGAAGGCGATCTTCTGTAGGACCCAACCCGCTTTTGTAGGAGCGGCGTCCCGCCTTCTGTAGGAGCGGCGTCCCGCCGCGAGCTCTTTCCATCAGATCGCGATAGAGCGAAGAGCTCGCGGCGGGACGGCGCTCCTACGTTTCCGTTCCCGTATCCCGTATCCCGTTTCCCTACTCCCGGCTCCTCACGTCCAGCCCAGCGCCTCCAGCAACCGCAGCAGGCCGTAAGCGATACCGCCGGCAGCGGGAATCGTCAGGATCCACGCCCAGATGATGCGTTCGATCACCCCGATCTTCAGCGCGCGCGGATTCTTGGCGAAGCCCACACCCATGATGGCCGTGGAAATGCTGTGGGTGGTGGAAACCGGCATGCCGAAATGCGCCGCCGTGACCAGGATGGTGGCCGAGGCGGTTTCCGCCGCGAAACCATCGATGGTCTGCAACTTGACCATCTTGTGACCCAGCGTCTTGATGATGCGCCAGCCGCCGGCCGCCGTACCCGCGGCCATCACCAGCGCGCAGGTCGCGATCACCCACGAATCGATATCGTCCTTGCCTCCATCAGGATGCAGGAAAGCGAGCCATGGCGGCAAAGCATCGAGCGTGCCCGCCGACTGCGCGGCGAACAACGACAGCGCGATGATGCCCATCGTCTTCTGCGCATCCTGGCGACCATGCGCGAAGCCCATGTAGGCGGCGGAGACCAACTGCGCCTTGCCGAAGAAGGCATTCACCCAGCGTGGCCGGGCAATACGCGCCAGTGGCCCACCCGCTTTCATCATCCCCGCGATCAGCAGATACAACAGCGAAATGATGGCGACACCCAACAGGAACCCGGCCAGCGGCGAAGTAATCATCGGCATGACGACCTTCCACAGCAGGCCCTTGTTGGTCGCCCAGTCGCCATCGCCGGCCTTCGACCAGATCAAAGCGCCCCAGTTGTTGTGTGCTGCCGCCAGTGCCGCGCCGCACAGTCCGCCAATCAAGGCATGCGACGAGGATGACGGCAATCCGCGCCACCAGGTGATCAGGTTCCAGATGATCGCGCCGAGCAGCGTACAGATCAGCACTTGCGAGGTCATGTCGACCACATCGGTGTCGACCAGGCCCGAGGCGATGGTCTTGGCCACGGCCGTGCCCATGAATGCGCCAATCAGGTTGGTGCTGGCGGCCAGCACGATGGCCTGGCCCGGCGACAGCACCTTGGTGGCGACCACCGTGGCGATGGAGTTGGCGGTATCGTGAAAGCCGTTGATGAATTCGAAAACCAGCGCGGCCAGGATCACCACAAGGACCAGAGTAAGCATGACCCGTCCTTAGCTGTTTTTCAGAACGATCTGGTAAGCCACCACGCCGGCTTCGCGGCAACGGTCGATGGCTTTTTCCAGGATCTCGAAAAACTCCTTGAGCAGGAACATCTGCAGGTTGTCCAGGCGGCCGGAATAGATGTCCCGGTACAGCTCGAGCATCAATCGGTCGGCCTCGTTCTCGATCGCGCGCAGCTTCTCATTGAGCGCGGTCATGCGATCAATGTTCAGTTTCTTGAGCTCATGCACCATCTCCACCACCACGCCGGCCGCCTGTTCCAGCATCGCCGCGCGTGGCGCGAAGTCGATGCCTTCCAGGTGCTGGATGGCCAGCGAGTAGCGGTCGGCGAATTTCTCGACCTGCTTGGGGATCTTGTACAGCGCCGACCCCAAGGCTTCGATGTCCTCGCGCTCGATGGGCGTGATGAAGCTGTCCACCAGCGCCTGGCCAATCTTGTCCGAGGCAGCGCGCTCACGGGTGCGGGCCAGCTTGAAGGCATCCAGCGCCGGCAGGCGATCGGGGGCCTTCATCATGGCGTACAGGGCCTGGGTGCTGTCGAACGCAGCCTGGGCGGCCTCGTCGAGCAGGGTGTAGAACTGCTGGCCGGAGCCGAAAATGGTCTGCAACGAAAACATGGAACTCACCCCACCGTCACGGAGAGGACGGCTTCAGGGCGGAATTATGACGGTTCAATGACAGATAGCGACAGCCTTGACCGGCCATGGCGGCTTAGCCGGCCTTAATGGCCGACCATGAGGCACCGGCAGTTTGATAAACTCGCCCGGCGCCCCCAGGGTGCATCTATGGACGACGACCCTCCTTCCCCCGCCCACTGTCGCCCGCGACACGCAAGCATGCCCGCCCCTCCCTTCCATGGCCGGGGAGCGTCCCGTGCTTGAACTTCTCATCGTTGCCGCCCTGATTGTCCTGAACGCGTTCTTCGCGTTATCGGAAATGGCGCTGATGACATCCCGCAAGCTGCGCCTGAAACAGATGGCGCTGGAAAGCCGCGGCGCCCGCGTGGCGCTGGCGCTGGCCGAGCATCCGGACAACCTGCTGTCGACGGTCCAGGTGGGCATCACCCTGATCGGCATCCTGACCGGCGTCTTTGGCGGCGACGCCATCGGCGCGGTGATTGCCCAGTGGCTTGCCGACGTCTGGCCCAACGCCCAGGAATACGCCAGAGGCATCGGTATCGGCACCGCTGTGGGCCTGATTACCGCTGCGCAGGTGATCTTCGGCGAACTCATTCCCAAGCGCCTGGCGCTGACCAACGCCGAGAAGATCGCCGCTGCGGTGGCCATCCCGCTGGATTGGTTGTCGCGTTTCGCCCGGCCCGTCGTGTACGTGCTGGGCGCGATCAACCGGCTGGTGCTGCGGCTACTGGGCATTCGCGACGACAACCGCAATGCGGTCAGCGAAGAGGAGATCCGCCTGCTGGTCAGCGAAGGTCATGCCCAAGGCGTGATCGATGTCGACGAGCGCAACATGATGAATCGCGTGCTGCGCCTGGGCGATCGCACCGCCGACAGCCTGATGACCCCGCGCAAGCGCGTGGTATGGCTGGACATTTCCGCCAGCTACGAGGAAAACCTGGAGACCATGCGGGAGTCGCAGTTCTCCCGCTTTCCGGTGTACCGCGGTAGCGACCAGGACGTGGTCGGCATACTGGAAGTGAAATCGCTGCTTGACCGTTTCGCGGACCCGTCGCCAGAGATTTTCCGCAACCTGCGCGACACGTTGTTCGTATCCGAATCCACTCACGCCATGAAGTTGCTGGAGATCTTCCGCGAAGAGCAGCAATCGCTGGCGCTGGTGGTCGACGAATACGGCGAAATCCAAGGACTGGTGACGCTGAGCGACCTGATGGGCGCGGTCGTCGGCCGCTTGCAGGCCGCCGAAAACAAGGAAGAAGACGCACTTGTCGTGACGCGCGCGGACGGTTCACTGCTGGTGGATGGGTCGCTGGGCAATGACGATCTGCGTGAGCTGCTGGGCGGCGTCGCGCTGCCCGACGACGACGAATACAACACCGTGGCCGGCCTGATGATCGAGCACTTCGGCCGCATTCCGCATGTGGGGGAACATTTCGAAATGGCAGGATGGCGTTTCGAGGTAGTCGACCTGGATGGGGCGCGTATCGACAAGTTGCTGTTGCAGAGGCTGCCGGAAGGCGATGGCGAAGACGTCACCGCCTGATATGGCTGCTCCCGATCATGCCGCTCCCAGTACCCGTGCCCTGCTCGACGCCTTCGCCTCGGGCGATCCGGATGAAGTGCTGCAGTTAGGCAAGCTGTTGTCGGGCTTCGGCCAAAGTGCCTTCGGCATGCTGCTGTTCATAGGCGTGTTGCCGGCCTTCATTCCTGTGCCAGGGCTCGGTGGCGCCATTGGCGGCCCGCTGGTGATACTGGTGGGCGTGCAGCTACTGGTGGGACTGAGCAAGTTGTGGCTGCCGTCCTTCATCGCCAGGCGCGGTCCGCATCGCCGCATGTTGGTGAAGTTCCGCACCCGGATGTCGCCGTGGCTGGGGCGGCTGGAAAAGCTGGTTCGCCCGCGCCTGCACGTCGTGCTGGATCATCGCCTGGCGTTATCCTTCACCGGCCTGTTGCTGGTGCTGCTCGGCTTGTTGTTGGCCCTGCCCGTTCCTTTCACCAACTATCTCTTCGGCGGACTGTTGCTGCTGTTCGCGCTGGCGCTATTGGAACGCGACGGCGCACTGATGCTGATCGCCTGGATTGGCGGTGGCATCGCGGTAGTGGTATTCGGCTTCCTCTCGGGCAATCTGGTTACTGCGGCGACGCAATTCGTGGACCGGTGGTTTTAGCTATCGTCGCCGAAAGACGACGAGCAGAAGCTAAAAACCTTGGACACGGATTGACGCGGAAAGAAGCGGATAAAGCATTGAACGCTTTTCATCCGTGTTCATCTGCGTCAATCCGTGTCTAAAGGCTGTTTGGCTCGGCTCAGGTAACCAAATGCGCGAACTCGGCGGCGGTGACTGGATAGCCCAGCCAGTAGCCCTGCGCCAGATCACAGCCGCGCTCGCGCAACAGGTTGAACTGGCCTTCCTTCTCCACGCCTTCAGCCACCACCGTAATGCCGAGCGAATGGGCCATCGCGATGATCGCCGTGGTCAGCGCCAGGTCGTCAGGATCGCGCAGCATGTCGGCAATGAAACTGCGGTCGATCTTTACGCCATCCACCGGTACGCGGCGCAGATGGCTCAGGCCGGAGAACCCGGTACCAAAATCGTCCAGCCATACTTTCACACCGGTTCGATGCAAGGTCGCCAGCAGCGCGCTGGCGTGGGCCTCGTCGCTGATGACAGCGGTTTCGGTCAACTCCAGGTGCAGGCGCGAAGACGCTAGCCCCGTATCGCGCAGGCATTCGGCCACGACTTCCGGCAAGTCTCCGCTACGCAATTGGCGTGGCGATACGTTGACAGATACGAACAACTGATCGAGCGAGTCGCGGTCCGTACTCCAGCGTGCCGCCGCGGTGCAAGCCGCGCGTAGCACGCGCGGACCGATGGTTTCGATCAGGCCGCTCTGCTCAGCGACATCAATGAAGACCGACGGCGCCACCATGCCCAGTTCCGGATGCTGCCAACGCAACAATGCTTCGGCACCGATGATCTTGCTGTCGGACAAGCGGAATACCGGCTGGTACAACAAGCTCAGCTCGCCACGCTCCCAAGCGCCGCGCAGCTCCTGTTCCATCCGCACACGTCGTTCCACCGCCTGATCCATCGCACGGCTGTAGAAGCGGTAACAGTTCTTGCCCGCCACCTTGGCCTGGTACATGGCGATGTCGCCGTTCTTCATCAAGGCAGTGGCACCGGAAGCGTCTTCGGGAAACAGCGTGATGCCGATCGAAGTACCCAGGAATACCTGGCGGTCCTGCACCAGGATCGGCCGTCCCAACTCAGTGACCAGCTTCTCCGCCAACCGGGTGGCGCAGGCGCGCACATCGCCGTCCTGGATAAGGATCACGAACTCGTCGCCGCCGAAACGTGCCAGCAGCGCGTCGTCACCGCCGAGCAGCTCCACCGCATCGCGAATACGGTTGGCGAACTGTTGCAGCACCTCGTCGCCCGCTTCGTGACCCAACGTGTCATTGACGCGTTTGAAATCGTCGATGTCGGCGAAGAGCAACGCCAATTGCCGACCCGCGCCACGCAGCATCATCAAGCGGTGATCCAGGCTTTCGCGGAACGCCAGGCGATTGGTCAAGCCGGTCAATGAGTCGGTGTACGCCATCCGCCGCACGTCGCGATCATGCCGGGCGATGCTGTCGCTCATGCTGCCGAAGGCGCGCACCAGTTCGCCGACTTCGTCCTGGCGATTGCTGGCCAGGCGTTCGCCTTCGTAATTGCCCGTTTCGATGGCGTGCGCCGCCTGCGCCAGCTGGCGTATCGGCCTTACCAGTGTTCGCTGCACATAAACGACGATCGCAAAGCACGCCACGATCAGCGCGGCCAGCAACGCCGCCACCCAGCCCAGGTGCCGCGCACCGAGTTCCTTCAAACGCGCGCGCGCCGCACCGATGGCGTCGTCCTCGTAGGCCTTCACCGAGGCGATGGAGTAGCCTACGCGCACGCCGCCGATGCGCTGGTTGCCGATCATGATCGGCTCGGACACATCGACGATCTGCGCCGACCACTGTGTATGCAGTTTGTTCGTGGAGATGGCTTCGTATGCCAAAGGGTCGACCATCTGCTTGCCGTAAGCAGCGATCTCTTCGGTGCCGTCATGGATGATCCGGCCCTGCGGGTCGTAGACCAGCACGTAGCTGACATCCGGCTCCTTTTGAGCCGAACGAACAATGTTCCCTACCGTATCCAGGTCGAAATAATAAAGCGGGTTGGCTAGCGTATCGGCCAATTGGTCCACGGTGGCTTCGCCATGTCGACGCAGGCTGCCTTCCACGATGCTGTGCATCGCTTCGCGGCCCAGCTCGCCGACTTCCTGTTGCATTGCCGTCTGTCGATGCAGCAATAGCAGCACCAACGCCGCGACCACGGCCAACACCACCGCCATCACCGCCAGGAACCGGGCCTGCAAGCCGAAACGCATGTTCTTCATTCGACGTGCTCGCGTACGCGCAGGACACCTTGGCGCAGGTGATCCAATGTTTGCTGGGACGTCGAGTCAACCGGCAGAAACCGCGTGGTACGGAAGAACAGTTGCAGTGCTTCTCGCGCGTCGGGATCGTTGGCGGCTTGCAACAGCACCTCGCGTAGGCGCGCCTCCACTTTCGGACTCAGGTCCCCGCGCACCATTTCCAGCGCGCGCGGGTAGTCCGGTGTTTCATGGATGATGCGGAAATCAGCGCGAAACGCCGGCGGCATCCGCCGCACGTCTTCCCAGTCCAAATTGCTGACGACACCCGCGTCGACCAAACGCTTGTGGACCCACGTGGCGACGTTCATTTCAGAACGGGCGAACACGTAGCCCACCGAGTCCGGCGCCGGCCGGTCCATGGGCGACAGAAGAATTTCCAGGCGTTGCCCCGCGTCCAGGAGCTCCATCGCCGGCGCGAAGTACGCGCTGGTAGACGCGGTGTTCTGGAACGCCACTGTGCGTCCGGTCAGATCCGCCAGCTTTTCCAGTCCGCTGTCGCGGCGGACGAAGAAGACTCCGCGATAACGGTCCACCCCACCCCGCTCGGTCAGCAGCAACGGGCGCGCCCGTGCGCGCTCCTGCAAGCGCATGGCCGTGCCGGCAGTTTCAGTGACCCAATCCACCCTGTCGCGACGCAGATAGCTGGTCATCTGCTGCACGTCGCGCGCCATCAGGATCCTGCCTTCGGTGATGCCCACATCGCGCATGCGCGGCACCACATAGTCCAGCAATGGCTTGAGCTGTTCGTAGTGGGTCTTGGGATCGTCGCTGATGCGTCCCAGCACCAGTACCTGGTCGTCGTGGGCGGCGTTGGCCGCCGCGGTGGTAGAGGAAAATGTGGCTGCGCCTGCCAGAACCAGTGCCAAGCCGAACCAGATTGTACGCAACGGGGAAAGCCCGACTAAACGATGCGGGGAGACTAGCTGAATTTGTGACTGGCGGACAGTCAGGGCGCCTTTTCCCGTGCCAATCGGGCCATGCGCTGGGCGTCAGCCAGAATTCCGCGCAACAGGCGGACCTCCTGTTCGTTCAGATTGGCCCGCAGGAACAGCCGGCGCAGTTTGCGCATGGCTGAGTCCGGTGCGCGGCCTTTGTGGAAATCCACATCCATCAGCGTTTCCGCCAGCTGGCCGAAGAATCCTTCCATCTGCGCATGATTGGCCGGCGACTCGTCAGGGTGCATGGTCTGCGGAGCCGGAACGGCTGCCAGCGCGAGCAACGCCAGGCGGAGCTCGTACGCCAGCACCTGCACCGCAGCCGCCAGATTGAGCGAGCTGTATTCGGGATTGGCGGGAATATGCACCGATGCGTGGCACAGCTGCAGTTCCTCGTTGGTCAGGCCGGTCCGCTCACGGCCGAACACCAGGGCCACTTCGCCGAGTCCGGCCGCCTCCACCGCCTTCTCCGCGGCCTCGCGCGGCACCCATTCCTCCAACGCCACCCGCCGGCTGCGCGCGGTGCACCCCAGTACGAAGCGGCAGTCCGCCACCGCTTCGGCCAGCGTGGCGGTCACCACTGCTTCGGCCAGCAAATCGTCGGCCCCGGCCGCGCGCCGGAAGGCTTCTTCGGCCGGATAGTTTTCCGGCGCCACCAACACCAGTCGCATCAGGCCCATGGTTTTAAGCGCACGCGCGGCGGCGCCGATATTGCCAGGGTGCTGGGTACCTACCAGCACTACCCGGATGCGCACCGCAGCGGCGTCGAAAGGATTATCGGGAGTCTTCATGGGTGCAGATGGTAAACTGCGCGGGCCGGCCATCGAGCCGTGCTGCTCTTTCCCACTCGTTACGCCCATCACCGCCTGTCCGAGGTTCTTTACCCATGCAGAAGCCCGTCATCACCGTCATGGTCAAAGCCGCCCGCCTGGCAGGCAATGTGCTGTTGAGGAACATCAACAAGCTCGACAGCCTGAACGTGGTGCAGAAAGAGCGCATGGACTACGCCAGCGAAGTGGACGCCGACGCGGAGAAGGTCATCGTCAAGGAACTTCGCCGCGCCTATCCCGACTACGCGGTCGTGGGCGAAGAAGGCGGAAACCAGGGCAGCGGCCGCTACACCTGGGTCATCGACCCGTTGGACGGCACAAGCAACTACCTGCGGGGTTTCCCCCACTATTGCGTTTCGATCGCCCTGGTCGACAACGGCGAACCGACCGACGCGGTGATCTTCGATCCGTTGCGCAACGATTTGTTCACCGCCAGCCGTGGCGGCGGCGCCCAGCTCAACGAGCGCCGCATCCGGGTGACCGATCGCAAGGAACTGGCGGGCGCCATGGTCGCCACCGGTTTCGCGCCGCGCGAGCGCGCACGCACCGGCGCCCAATTGGAATGCATGCGCGAGCTGCTGGTGCATGCTGAAGACGTACGCCGCGCTGGTTCGGCCGCATTGGATTTGGCTTATGTGGCTTGCGGCCGCCTCGACGCCTATTTCGAGGCCGGCGTGAGGGATTGGGATATCGCAGCCGGCGTGTTGCTGGTGCGCGAAGCCGGCGGCAAAGTCTGCGATTTCCGTGGCGCCAGCCTGGCACGCATGGACGGCCGCAGCGCGCTGACCCGGCAAGTCGTCGCCGGCAACTTGCGCGTTTGCGAAGCGGTGCAGAAAACCATCGTGACGTCCGGCTACGCTGCCACGTTCACCTGAGTTGTAGCGTGCGCTGCGCGCACGGCGAGCATTGCATCACGTAGAGCGGAGCTTGCTCCGCTGCTTTGGGATGGGGGCGCCTGAAGAGCAGCCGAGCAAGCTCGGCTCTACGTCAGATCGCGCGCGCGCAAAAAAGGCCGCGCAATTGCGCGGCCTTTTTGTGTTGCGATTCCTGGGACTTAAGGCCGGCGTGCGAGCGCCGCTTCGTCCTTGGCCCGTGGCAGCAGATCCTGCTTGGTGACCTTCAGGAACCCGATGGTCAGCAACGGACAGGCGATGAAGATCGACGAAATGGTACCGATCACAATGCCCATCATCTGCGACAGCGCCATGCCTTCCAGCGAACCGCCACCGTACATATACAACGCCAGCACGGTCAGGAATGCGACGAGCGAGGTGATGATGGTGCGCGACAGCGTCTGATTGATCGACCGGTTCAGTACTTCCATCGGATCGGCGCGCAACGAACGGAAGTTCTCGCGCACGCGGTCGAACACCACGATGGTGTCGTTGATCGAGAAGCCCATTACCGACAACAAGCCAGCCAACACCGTCAAATCGAACTCGCGCCCCGTCAGCGCGAAGAATCCCGCGACGATCAGCACGTCGTGCAACGTAGTCAGGATGGCCGCCACAGCGAACTTCCATTCGAAGCGGAAGGCGATATAGATCAGGAAGCCCACCACCACGAAGATCAGCGCGTACAGGCCATTCATGGCCAATTCCTTGCCGACCTGCGGGCCGACAAACTCGTTGCGCAGCATCGTTGCCTGATTGTCCGCCGTTGACGCCAGGCGAATCACCTCCTGCGCGGTACTGTTGTTCGCGTCGGAACTGGTCTGGCCCTCGCGGGGTTGCAGGCGAACCAACAAGTCCTTGCCCGTGCCGAAGGTCTGTACCTGCGCGCTCCGGTAGCCGCCGGCCTCCAGTCGCTCGCGCACGCCGTCCACATCAGGCGCGGTATTGAAACGCAGTTCCACCACGGTGCCACCCGTGAAATCGAGCGCGTAGTTGAAGCCGTTCACGGCCATCGCGCCAATGGCGACCACCGCCAGCGCGACCGCCACGGCGATCGAGAACCAGCGCAGGCGCAGGAAGTTGACGTTGGTATGGTTGGAGATGAGGTGCAACGGGAAAATTTTCATTGTCAGGGTCTCCCGTCAGATGGCCAGCGACTTGAGCTTGCGGCGGCGGCCGTAGATCAAAGTGGCGATGGCGCGCGACACGGTCACCGCGGTGAACACGGAGGTCAGAATGCCGACGATCATGGTGATGGCGAAGCCTTTCAGCGGACCGGTACCGAATGCGAACAGTGCGACGCCTGCCAGCAACGCGGTCATGTTGGAGTCGAAGATGGTGCCCGAGGCCTTGTCGTAACCGGTGGCGATAGCCGCCTGCGGCGGTACCCCGGCACGCAACTCTTCGCGTATGCGTTCGTTGATCAGCACGTTGGCGTCCACCGACATGCCGATGGACAACGCCAGGCCGGCAAAGCCAGGCAAGGTCATGGTGGCACCGAACAACGACATCACTGCCACCACCATCACCAGGTTGAGCAGCAGGGCGATACAGGTGATCAGGCCGAACATGCGGTAGTAGACCAGGAAGAACGCCAGTGCGAACAGGAACGAGTACATCACCGCCTTGGTGCCACGCTCGACGTTTTCCTTACCCAGGCTGGGGCCGACCACGCGCTCTTCGATGAAATCCATCGGCGCCGCCAGCGAACCGGCGCGCAACAATTTGGCGAGGTTATCGGCTTCGGTTTTCTCCAGGCCGGTGGTTTGGAAGTTCTTGCCGAACACGCCGGCGACGCGGGTCGGCGCCAGCGCTTCTTCCCTGACCTTGACCGTGCGCACTTCCTTGCCGTCGATAACTTCAACCTGGGGAATGCGCTCGATGTAGACGACCGACATCAGTTTGCCAACGTTCTCGCTGGTGAACTCGAACATGCGCTGGCCGGCGACATTATTCAGGGTGATGTCCACCGCTGGCAGGCCATTTTGGTCCGTGCCGGCACGTGCGTTGATCATCTGATCGCCCGACGCAAGCACGCGCTTGCTCAACAACACGGGAACCGGCTTGCCGTCGGGGCCGGGGTCGCGCAAGTAATAGACCTTGGCTTCCGGCGGAATATTGCCGGTGGCCACCGCGTCCTGCGCGTTGCCGTCCACTACGGCGCGGAACTCCAGCGTCGCGGTCGCACCGATCAGGCGCTTGGCCTCGGCGGTGTCCTGCACACCCGGCAGCTGCACGACCACCCGGTCGTTACCTTGGCGCTGAATGATGGGCTCGGCCACACCCAGTTCGTTGACGCGGTTACGCAGCGTCGCGATGTTCTGCTCGATGGCGTCGCCGGCTACCTGGTTCAGTTCGCTTTCGGCCAAGCCGATTACCAGCTGCTGGCCACTGATCTCATAGCTAGGACCGGTTCCCGGCGCCACGCCGGCACCGGCGGATGCCGCAAACGCTTTCGCCAACGCATCGCGCGCGTCTTCGGGCTTCTGCCCGGGGACGAGGGTCACGACCAGGCTATTGTCCGGGCGACGCTCCACCGACTGATACCTCACCCGCGCGTCGCGCAGGGTCGTGCGGGCGTCTTCCAGCAGAGAATCAATACGCTTGTTCAACGCGGCCCGTTGATCCACCTGCAAGACGAAATGCACGCCGCCTTGCAGGTCCAGGCCCTGCACCATTGGGCGGGCGCCCAGGTTGCTGAGCCAGTCTGGCACCGTGGAAGCCAGGTTCAACGCCACCACGTAGTCTTCGCCCAGGCTCTGGCGCAAGCTGTCGTTGGCCTTGGTCTGCGCGTCAAGATCGGGCAGGCGCACCAGCAAGTTGCCGCCGTCCTGCTCCACCTCCTTGGCGTTCACACCCACGGCCTTCAACGCCGCATCCACCCGCTGGCGCAACGCGCTGTCGATGGCGAAACCGCGATTCGGGGTGATCTGCACCGAGGGATCCTGCGGATAGATGTTGGGCAACGCATAGAGCGTGCTGAACATCACTACCAGCAGGATGAGGACGTATTTCCAACGTGGGAATTCAAGCATTGCGGCAACCCGCACGAACCCTTCCCGGATCCGCGCTCAACAGTGGTGTGAAAACAGTGGATTCCGGCGTGGCGCGAATGGCGGCAAGCCGGCGTGGATCAACTCTATGAAATCAGGCGGACTTCAGCGTGCCCTTCGGCAGCACGTTGCCTACGGCAGCCTTCTGCACGCGGATACGCACACCATCGGCGATTTCCACGGTGACGAAGTTGTCGCCGATGTCGGTGACGGTACCGGCGATGCCGCCAGAAGTGATGATTTCATCGCCCTTGGACAGCTTCTCCAGCATGCCGCGGTGTTCCTTGGCGCGCTTCATCTGGGGACGGATCATCAGGAAATACATGACGGCGATCAGAGCGATCGGCATCAGCAGGCCAAAACCACCCAGGCCTTGCGGCGCGGCTGCGCCAACGACCTGCGCATGGGCCGGCGCGATCAGGAAATCTAGCAAATTCATGTATTTATCCATATATATGTGAAACCAGCCGGGAATTATGCCACGCGTGACCGCTCCCGTCCCCAAGGACCGACGCCGCACGGCGCGATGAACAGGGCCGGCGGGTCAAAGACCCCGGGAATGCTGAAAGGTTCCGGGGAGAGAAGCTCGGTAGGAGCGGCGTTCTGCCGGTAGGAAAGGCGTTCCACCGGTAGGAGCGGCGGGGCGCCCCGCCGCTCCTACAAAAAAGCTGTTTCGTCCTAGGGAATCAAGGTGCCGGCAATCCTCGGGCGGCATAGAACGCCGTGCGGAATTCGGCGAAACGCCCCTGCTCGATGGCCGCCCGCATGTCGGCCATCAGCTTCTGGTAGTACCAGAGGTTGTGTAGGGTTCCCAGCATGGGCGCCAGCATTTCGTTGCAGCGGTCCAAGTGACGCAGGTACGACCGGGTAAAGCCGTTGCGGCACGCATAGCAACCGCAGCCGGGCTCGATCGGATCCAAGTCCTGCTCGTACTTGGCATTGCGGATGCGCACCGTGCCTGACGAGGTGAAGTAATGGCCGTTGCGTGCGTTGCGCGTGGGCATCACGCAGTCGAACATATCCACGCCGCGCGCCACTGATTCCACGAGATCTTCCGGACGGCCCACGCCCATCAGATAGCGCGGCTGGTCCTGCGGCAGCAGCGGATGCACATGCTCCAGGATGCGGTTGCGTTCTTCTTCCGGCTCGCCGACCGCCAGGCCACCGATGGCATAGCCGTCGAAGCCGATCTGGCGCAACCCCGCCGCAGAGCGCTCACGCAGGTGTTCGTGCACGCCGCCCTGGACGATGCCGAACAGCGCCGCGTCGTTGCCTTCGTGCGCGGCCTTGCTGCGTTCGGCCCAACGCAGGCTCAGCTCCATCGATTTGCTCGCCACTTCCTCGGTC
Source organism: Pseudoxanthomonas sp. UTMC 1351 (assembly GCF_040948865.1). Lineage (NCBI taxonomy): Bacteria > Pseudomonadati > Pseudomonadota > Gammaproteobacteria > Lysobacterales > Lysobacteraceae > Pseudoxanthomonas > Pseudoxanthomonas sp. UTMC 1351. The sequence goes on from NZ_JAVGJT010000018.1 coordinate 176,452, forward strand.
GCCGGGACACCATCGATCAAATAAGGCGTGCATTCGTCGAAGATCATCACGATGTCCGAATCGAGCACCTTCTGCACATGCATGCTTTCTTCCGGCCCCAGGAATACTTTGCTTCCATCCACCGGCGAAGCGAAGGTCACGCCCTGCTCGGTGATCTTGCGGCGATGCGCAAGCGAGAACACCTGGAAGCCGCCGGAGTCGGTGAGGATGGGTTTGTTCCAGCGCGCGAAACCATGCAGGCCGCCATGCTTCTCGATGACTTCCAATCCTGGCCGCAGATACAGATGGAAGGTGTTGCCGAGAATGATCTCCGCGCCCAGTTCCTCGGTGTGTTCCGGCAGGATGCCTTTCACCGAGCCATACGTACCCACTGGCATGAACGCAGGTGTCTCCACGGTGCCGCGTGGAAACGTCAGCCGGCCGCGACGCGCGACGCCGTCGGTGCCCAGCAGTTGGAAGCTCAGTCGTGACATACCGTTGACTACTTTGAGAATGTTCTAGAGGAAAGGCAGGCTATTTGGGACGAATCATGCTGAAGGTATCGCGGGTCATGGCGTAAAGGCTGCCACCCATGCGGCCGACCAGATCCAGCTTGGCAGCATCGGCATGACGGGCATCGGCCAGCACACCATCGTCGATATGCGCCAGCAGCACTTCGGCGAAAACGAGATGATGGGTGGGCTGCTCGGCCGGATACGGTTTGATCTCTCCTACTCGGCACTCGAACGCCACCGACGCGCCAGCTACACGCAGCGGCTTTACTCGTTCGCTGGGAACAGCGGCAATGCCGAACTGCTCGAATTCGCTGATGCCGTGCGGCAGGCTGGACGAACTGGCATTCATTGTCTCGGCTTGCGCATGACTGACCAGATGCACCACCAATTCGCCACTGTCGCGCACATTGAGCAGCGTGTCCTTCGGCTCGACTCCGTTGCGCTGGCTGATGCTGATCATCAAGGTCGGCGGATCGTCGCAAACCACTTGGAAGAAGCTGAAAGGCGCCAGGTTATCAATACCTTCAGGCGAGCGCGTGGACACCCAGGCGATCGGCCGCGGCGTAACCGTCGCGGTCAGCCAGCGATAGCCTTCCGCGGCCGGCAGTTCGGAAAAATCAAGGCGCATCCGGCTGCCCTTTCGCCGCATCGTCCGCCTGCGGGAACAGCAGCATGGCATCGCCATAGGAGAAGAACCGGTAGCGCTCGCGCACGGCGTGCTCATACGCGGCCATGACCCGGGCTTTGCCTGAGAAGGCAGACACCAGCATCAGCAGCGTGCTTTCCGGCAAATGGAAGTTGGTGACTAGCGCATCGACGCTGCGGATGCGGTAGCCGGGAAAAATGAAGATCTGCGTTTCGCCGGCGAATGGCTGCAGTTCGCCGCGGCTGTTTTCATTCACGCGCGTTGCCGATTCCAGCGCACGCACCACCGTCGTGCCCACGGCGATCACGCGGCCGCCACGGGCACGTGTCGCTCGCACTTGCTCCACCAGCGCAGCGCCCACGTTCAACCATTCGCTGTGCATCCGGTGTTCGCGCACGTCTTCCACCCGGATCGGCTGGAAGGTGCCGGCACCCACGTGCAGCGTCACATGCCCGAAGTTGACGCCTTTGGCGCGTAACGCGGCCAGTAGCGCATCATCGAAGTGCAGGCCCGCGGTCGGTGCGGCCACGGCACCCAACTCGCGCGCGAATACCGTTTGGTAGCGTTCGTCATCGTCGGCACCCGGCTGGCGCTGGATGTAAGGCGGCAGCGGCAGTCGTCCTGCCTTCAAAAGCCAACTTTCCAGCGAATCCGGCACATGAAAACGTAATTGATAGAACTCGCCTTCGCGGCCCAGCACTTCCGCTTCGCCCCCTGCATCCAACTGGATGCGGCCACCAGGCTTGGGCGATTTGCTGGCGCCGATCTGCACCCGTGCGGCGTTATCCGGCAGCAGACGCTCGATCAGTATCTCCACGCGTCCACCGCTTTCCTTTTGACCGAACAATCGTGCCGGAATCACCCGGGTGTCGTTGAACACCAGCAGATCGCCCGGTGCCAGCCACTCCGGCAAGTCCCGCACATGGCGATCCGCGAACGGTTGGTCACCTGGCGGCACTACCAACAGGCGGCTGGCCGAACGCTCGGGTAGCGGCGCCTGCGCGATCAGGGCTTGCGGCAATTCGAAATGGAAGTCGGACTTCTTCACGGGGTAGGCCTGGGGAGGGCGCGCATTGTACGTGAGCGTAGTGGTTCTTATCGGCGACCGGGCCGGTTGAGCGGCGCTACCGCTCGAATTTGGTCGACAGCACGATGGATGAGGTGGTCCGTTCCACGCCTTCGATCACGCCGATCCGGTCGGTCAGCTGGTCCATGGCGTCCACTGAGGGCACCACGCCGATCGCGATCAGATCGTAGGCACCACTGACCGAATGCAGCACCCGCAGTTCCGGCATGGCACGCAGGGCCGCCACGACCGAGGTCATTTGCTTGGGATGGACGGTGATCATGATGTGGGCGCGGATATAGCCGCGCTCGAAATCTTCGCGAATCCGTACGGTATAGCCGCTGATGATGCCTTCCTGCTCCAGACGCTCGATGCGGCTTTGCACCGTGGTGCGGGACAGGTTGAGCCGGCGGGCGATCTGCGCGGTGGAGGCGCGCGCATTCTCCCGTAACAGGGACAGCAGCAGTTCGTCGGTGGCGGAAATCTTCATTCGGCCGGCATTTTCGTCGATTCGACGAAATTTAAAGGAAATTTGCGCAAATCATAACTGTCAAACGACGAATTTATCTAGATAATTAGACGCTTGACTTCAGTAACCCGGAAAGAGACGCCCATGGCCCCGATCGAACTGCTCGCCCCCCTGCGTGCCCACAAGGGCAAACGCCTGACCACTGGGCTCGACGATGCCACGGTGACGCGATTCGCGGCGAGCCACCCCGACCTGATTGCCGCCATCAAGGCGGCGGCGGAAGAGCATGCCGCGCTGCAGGGCGAGTTCGCCGAACTGTTCGACATGGACGAAGACCAGCAGCTGCGCGCCGTCCAGGGTGGCTTCGTCAACTTCTATCCGGATGACGCGATCACCCCTTACATCGCGCTGACCGCACGCGGCCCCTGGGTGGTCAGCCTCAATGGTGCGGTGCTGTATGACGCTGGCGGCTACGGCATGCTCGGCTTCGGCCACACCCCCGAGCAGGTGATGGCCGCCATGGCCAAGCCGCAGGCGATGGCCAACATCATGACGCCCAGCCTGTCGCAGCTGCGTTTCGACCGTGCGCTACGCAAGGAGATCGGGCACACCCGCGGCGGTTGTCCTTACGCCCGCTTCCTGTGCCTGAATTCGGGTTCCGAGTCGGTGGGCCTGGGCGCGCGCATCGCCGACATCAACACCAAGCTGCAAACCGATCCGGGTGCCCGGCACGAAGGCCGTGCGATCAAGCGCATCGTGGTGAAGGGCAGCTTCCACGGCCGCACCGAACGCCCGGCGCTGTATTCGGATTCCTCGCGCAAGTCCTACGTCCAGCATCTGGCGAGTTTCCGCAACGAGGATTCACTGATTGCCATTGAGCCATACGACGTGGAGGCATTGAAGCGCGCTTTCTCCGACGCCGATGCCAAGGGCTGGTTTGTGGAGGCGGTGTTCCTGGAACCGGTGATGGGTGAAGGCGATCCGGGCCGTTCGGTTCCGCCGGCTTTCTACGCCGCCGCCCGCGAACTGACCCGCAGTCATGGCAGCTTGTTCCTGGTCGATTCGATCCAGGCCGGCCTGCGCGCGCATGGCGTGCTGTCCATCGTGGACTACCCCGGGTTCGAAGGCCTGGATGCGCCCGATATGGAAACCTATTCCAAGGCGCTGAACGCCGCGCAATATCCGCTGTCGGTGCTGGCGGTCAACGAACGCGCCGCCGGCCTGTACCGCAAGGGTGTGTACGGCAACACCATGACCAGCAATCCGCGTGCACTGGATGTTGCTTGCACCGTGCTGGAAATGCTGACTCCGCAACTGCGCCAGAACATTCGTGCACGCGGCAAGGAAGCGCTGGAGAAACTCGAAAAACTGAAGGCAGATCTGGGCGGACTGATCACCAAGGTGCAAGGCACCGGCTTGCTGTTCTCGTGCGAGTTGGCGCCCCAGTTCAAGTGCTATGGTGCCGGGTCCACTGAGGAGTGGTTGCGCGAACGCGGCGTCAATGTGATCCATGGCGGCGCCAATTCGCTGCGTTTCACGCCGCATTTCGCGATGGAATCGGACGAACTGGACTTGCTGATCAGCATGATCGGCCGCGCGCTTCGCGAAGGCCCGCGTGCCGCGCAAGCCGCGGCTGCTTAGCAAACCTGTAGGAGCGGCGTCCCGACGCGAGCTCTTCCGTCAACCTGAAATCGTGCTACCGGGCAAGCACACAAGCCGGCAGCTTCAACGCATTGGCAATATCGCGCCAATCGAACGCCGCAACAGCCTGGTCATCATCGACCGCGTAGAAAATCCCCTGAGGGAATCGGGCATCGGCGGTCTGGTCTAACCACACACCATCGGTGTTCGCGGTCTTCTGGCCGGCAAAGGCACCCAGATGTTTCAACGTTTTCCGGTCGAAGATATGGAACAGACTGCGGTCCTTGAACTGGTCGGTGGCGATCCAATAGCCCGCTCCGCCTTCGCAGCGCATCAACGCCATGCCTTCCGCCTGCGCCTTGAACAGATCCGCTCCGATGTCACGGCCACGGTAACGGCCTTCAAGATCGTATTCGCGCAGGCGCGTGCCGGTGGCCACGTCTTCTTCCGCCAGCAGCAGCCGATCGTTTTCCACGTCACCGAATACCGATTCGGCAATACGAATCGCACCCGCATCCGAGGTTTCGCCGAAGCTACCCATTAACCTCGCCTGCCAACCCTCCGGCACACGCCGCAACTGATAGCGCTTGAAACGCTGGCCAAGTTCCGTCAATGGCGGCGGCAGGTCGTCGTTCTGCGGCGACATGTAGTTGTCGCTGACAATCACTTCGTAGCTGTCTTTCTGCGCGCGCACCCATAGGCCATACGGCTGCTTCAGATCCTCCGCACCGAACACCAGGAAAGGCTGCATGGACGGCAGCTGGAACAACTGCACACGGCGGTTGTCGCGTTCCACCACCAGCGCCAAATCATCGATCACCGCGATGCCATTCGGGCGGCGCATCTGTCCCAGCCCCGTACCCGTACTGCCCACGGTCCGCAACTGGTGGCCGGTGCTGCCGTCGTATATCACCAGACGATCGCCGGCTTTGGCAGTGGCCAGCAACCAACGTTGGCCATCCGGTGCTCGCCAGCTAGCGGGCGAATCGATGTTTTCGGCCGGCGTGGCGGCTGTCAGGAACGCTTCGCGAACCACATGGTGCGGCAGTTTCGCTTCGCTCAGCAGCGGATCTTTTTCGAAGGCTTCATCTGGCTCGCGGTCAGGCTTCGGCGCAGCGACACAAGCGGCAAGCATCCAAACAGCCACGCATATGGCGAAGCGAAATTTCACTGGTCATCCCCTGGCATAAAAATGCAATAGACAATCGGAAAGCTTGTACCGGCCGATTATGAAACTTTCGTGTCAGTCCATGGTGGCACGACCTCATTTCGACCCTCTTCCGGAAAACACGTGACAAACCGACGCTACCAGCGCTCAAGCGTTGATTCGCCGATTCGCCGGAAACGTCTTGGTCATATTTTCGCCACATCACCCGCGTACAAAGTTTCGTTTAACTTGATAACGGGGACGTGACACGATGAAACGCAATGCTTTGGCTGCCGGCCTGTCGCAGGGGCTGTTCTGCATGGCGCTGCTGCCCGCCAGCTTCGCCGCCAGCGCTCAGAATGTGGCGCCGGACGCTGGCGCGGCCGATCCCAAGCAGTTGGATACCATCGTGGTACAGGGGGAAATCACCTACCGCAACCGCACCGAGGCCACGGCACCCGTACTGTCGTACGACCTGGAATATTTTCAGCGCTTCGAGCCGCTGACGGTCGGTGACATGCTGAAGCGCGTGCCCAGTATGGTCTTCGTTTCCGATGTATTGGAATACGATGGCGCCCAGCTCCGCGGTCTGGATCCGGGCTACACCCAGATTCTCATCAATGGCAAAAAAGTGCCCGGCGCCGGCAATGATCGCTCGTTCTTCGTCGACCGCATTCCCGCCGAGCTGGTGGAACGTATCGAGATCATCCGCAGCACCAGCGCCAACCGTTCCGGTGACGCGATGGCGGGTGCATTGAACATTGTGCTGCGCGACGCTTATGAGTTCGACGGGAAGTATGTCCGCGCCGGCGTGATGCATTTCGATGACGGCAAGTACAAGAACACTTATGGCGGTGTGGCCAGTGGTGAGGTCGGTGGCGGGCGATTGCTGGGCGGTTTCAACGTGCAGGGCCGTTACAACCCGAAACTTAAGCGCAGCGACCGCTTCGAAGAACCTGGTGGCGATTTCGTCGATGCCGAAGACCAGACCGATACCCGCGACGGCACCGACTATTCGGCCAACCTGTCTTACGCCCGCGATGTCGGCACCGGCCGGCTCACCCTGGACGGTTTCTATGTGCGCACCGACCGCACCGAAACCGAGCACTCGCTGGAGTACAACGATCCGTCGAGTACCAGTCGCGACAATCTGTTGTCCGAGAACAATCAGCTGGAAGACATCGACCAGGACAACGGTTCCCTTGCCGCCGAGTACGTGTTCGATATGGCCGGCGGCCGCACCGAGCTCGCTCTGGGCTATGCGCGATTCGAGGACAACACCGTCAGCACCGAAGAAGAAGTGGGCTACGACGACGACGATGCCCCGCCGTCGTTCGACGGATTCGAAGGCACGCGCACGCTAACCGACACCCAGGACCGCGAACTGACCTTCAAGGCTGCGCACAAGCGCGATCTCGGCGCCGTGCGGATGGAGTTCGGCGTGGACTACCTGGACAAGCAGCGCGAGGTCGCCCTGCAAGTCAGCGAGGTGGATACCGATGAGGAAGGCGCGCCACTGCCGCCATATGACGAGTTCGACCGCGATGCCAGCCGCATCGACGAACGCCGCGTCGATCCCTACCTGATGCTCTCCGGCACCCAGGGCAGTCTGGCCTGGGAAGCCGGCCTGCGCTATGAGAACACCGACATGGATGTGCGCGCGGACGACGAGTCCGCCAGCAACGACTACTCGATGCTGCTGCCTTCCGGTCACCTGAAGTGGGACGTGACCGACAACGACCGGATTAGCCTGTCGCTGGGCCGCACCGTGCGCCGCCCCAACTTCAACTCGGTCCTGCCGCTGCTGCTGGAAGAGGAGTACGGCGACAACGATTTCATCGGCAACCCGCAACTGGACCCGGAGTTGGCCTGGGGTATCGACCTTGGCTTCGAACATCGGCTGGGTAAACGCGGCGTCGTCGGCATCAACCTGTTCTACCGCGATGTGCAGGACCTGATTGAAGTGGTGAACACTGGCGAACCCAGCGCCACCGCCGTCGCCGACTTCGAGGACGAGGTGGAAGAGTTCCTCGAAGAGAATCCGGATGCGGTTCTCGGCTCGCCCGGCTATCCGGAGTTCGATCCCAACAGCTTCGTCTACACCGCCGCCAACGTCGGCGACGGTTATGTCTATGGTGTCGAGTTGGACATGTCAACGCCACTGACGGCCATCGGAATGCCGGATACGGGCGTGTTCGTCAATTACTCATGGCTGGACAGCTCGGTCGATGATGCATTCGGCGGGCGCCGCTTCAACAACCAGGCGAAGTACGTCTACAACGTTGGCTTTATCCAGGATGTCCCGTCGTGGGGCTTCTCTTTCGGAGCCAGCTATCGCCGCCAAGGCGATGCGTTTTCGCGCATCCTGGCCGAAGAGGTCGCCACTCGCTACGGCGCGGATCTGGAGGTGTTCGTCGAGAAGCGTTTCGGTCAGAACCTCTCGCTTCGGTTGACCGGTTCCAATCTGCTCGACGCGGACAAGCGCGAAGCGTTCAACAAGTTCGACAATGCCGCCGATCAACTGGACCGCGACTTCGACGAATACGAACTCGAACGCGAAACCGCGGGTCCGGTCTATCAGTTGATCGCACGCTATTCGTTCTGATTGACGGTACTCACAAGAGAAGCAGCCGCTTTGGCGTGGGACCAAGCGGCTGCTTCGGCAAACAAAAGAATAAGAATCGATGTGAACAAACTCACCGCCATGGTGACAGATCGCAGAACGATCATAGGACAAAGTTATAGCGCCAATCGAAATTGACGATTTCACAAAGGTGTCTGCTCCTTGGATTCTGGAGCCGGAGAGAACAACCTCTTCGTCAATCGGACACCGTATGCGCATACTTCACTCGTCTCTTGCACTACCACTATCCGCCCTGCTGTGTATTGCCAGCAGCGCCGATGCCCAACAGCCGCTCACGCGCGACAATGGTGCTCCGGTGGGAGACAACCAGAACTCACAGACAGCAGGCCCGGACGGGCCGGTTCTGCTGCAGGACGTGCATTTGATTCAGAAGCTGCAACGCTTCGACCGCGAGCGCGTGCCGGAGCGTGTCGTGCACGCTCGCGGCACGGGCGCCCATGGCGAGTTCGTCGCCGCGGGAGACATCACCCGTTACACGCGCGCCAAGGTGTTCGCGCCCGGCACCACCACAGCGGTCTTCGTGCGCTTCTCCACTGTGATCCACGGCAACCATTCACCGGAAACCTTGCGCGACCCGCGTGGATTCGCCACGAAGTTCTATACCAACGAAGGCAACTGGGATCTGGTGGGCAACAACCTGCCGGTGTTCTTCATCCGCGATGCCATGAAGTTCCCGGACATGGTGCACTCGCTCAAGCCGGCACCGGACACCAATCTGCAGGATCCGAACCGTTTCTTCGATTTCTTCTCGCATGTGCCCGAGTCCACTCACATGTTGACCCGGTTGTATTCGGACCTGGGCACACCCGCTAGCTATCGGTTCATGGATGGCAACGGCGTGCATGCCTACAAGCTGGTGGACGCCAACGGCGCCTACGTTTACGCGAAGTTCCGCTGGGATAGCCGCCAGGGCGAAAAGAATCTGTCTGCTGCGGAGGCGGCCAAGATCCAGAGCAGCAGCTTCAATCATGCGTCGCTCGACCTGATCGAAGCGATCAAGCGCGGCGAGTATCCGCAGTGGGATCTGTATGTGCAGATTGTGCAGCCGGAGCAGTTGGACAAGTTCGACTTCGACCCACTCGACCCCACGAAGATCTGGACCGACATTCCGGAAACCAAGGTTGGAACGATGACGCTCAATCGCAATCCCGCCAACGTGTTCCAGGAAACCGAGCAGAGTGCGTTTGCGCCCGCCAATCTGGTCCCGGGCATCGAGCCTTCAGAGGACCGTCTGCTACAAGGCCGTGTGTTCTCTTACGCCGATACCCAGTTGCACCGTATTGGCCCCAATGCGCATCAGCTGCCCATCAACGCATCCAATGCCGCCGTCAATAGCAACAATCAGGATGGCCGAAGCAATGCGGGCGCGCGCACCGGGACGGTTAATTACGAGCCATCGCGCATGCCGCCTAAGCGGCAACCGGCCGAGTACCGTTATAGCCAGCTATCATTGAGCGGCACGACCCAACAAGCACGCATTGCAAAGACGCTCAACTTCCGCCAAGCCGGCGAGTTCTATCGCTCCCTTTCTGCTGCCGAGCAGAAGAACCTGATCGCCAATCTGGCCGGCGACCTGGGCCAGGTCCGCGACGATGCGACTTTATACGCGATGCTTTCGCACTTCCAGAAAGCCGATGCCGATTACGGCGAACGGCTGAGTCGCGCGGTCAAGGCCGAACCTGCCAGAGTGCGCAGTCTCGCGGCCGCACTAGTCGAGTAAACGATCGCGCAAGCGCCTGATCGTCAGTCTGGGCGCAGCGCTCTCAGCGCGCGCTGTGCCCAGCTCTCTTTATGTTGCTCATGCATCCGTCTGGAGAAACTATGAAATCCATCCTGCTGGTCTGCCTGCTGGGTGCGGGTATGGGCCAAAGCGCGCACGCTGTCGACGCGTCCATCGCTCTGACTGCAGAGGCGCTGCAGCCCTACCTGTTCGACGCTGCCCGCACCGGCGACGCCCAGTTGCTGAGCGAGTTGATCGCAAGGGGCTCCGAAATCGACGCACATGACGTGCAAGGCAATACCGCCTTGATCCTGGCCGCCTACCACGGCCGGCTAGTGGCGCTGGACGTGCTGCTGCAAGCCGGCGCTGACCTGAACCTGGCCGACGTCCGCGGCAACACCGCATTGATGGGGGCACTGTTCAAGGGCGAAACGGCCATCGCCAATCGTCTGCTGGCGGATCCACGCACCGACGTCAATACACGCAACCACGCCGGCCAAACCGCTGCCATGTTCGCCGCGCTGTTCGGACGCGACACGCTGCTTGAGGCGTTGGCCGCCCGCGGCGCCGATCTGGCCATGGCCGACGCCCGCGGCGCCACTGCCGAAGTGCTGGCGAGGCAACAGGGCAATGGGCTGCTGGCGGACCGCATCGCGCAGCTGCTCGCCCGCTAGTTCCTTTTTCGCTCGCCTCAAGGCGGCCGATCCGGGCAGACTATGCATACTGTCGCCGCTGCTGGGCCCGCACCAATGAAAACCGTTGAAGTCCGCCATCCCTTGGTTCAGCACAAGATCGGCTTGCTACGCAACGCCACGCTCAACACCAAGGATTTCCGCGAGTTGGTGACCGAATTGGGGACACTGCTGGCCTACGAGGCCACCGCCGATCTCGAAACCGGACCGGAAACCATGGCCGGCTGGGCAGGACCTGTCGAAGTACAGAAGATCGCGGGTGCCAAGATCACTCTGGTGCCCATTTTGCGGGCGGGTCTTGGCATGTTGCCGGGAGTACTGGCGTTACTGCCCACAGCGCGCGTCAGCGTGGTGGGCTTGCAGCGCGACGAAACCACCTTGCAGCCGCTGCCCTACTTCGAAAAGCTCGCAGGCCGGCTGGATGAACGCGATGCTTTGATCCTGGACCCGATGCTGGCCACCGGCGGCACCTTGATCGCCACCATAGACATGCTCAAACGCGCCGGTTGTCGCCGCATCAAAGGCATCTTCCTGGTGGCCGCACCAGAAGGATTGGCTGCATTGGAAAAAGCGCATCCCGACGTGGAGGTCTATACCGCCGCCATCGATGAGCGCCTCAATGACAAGGGCTACATCCTGCCGGGTCTCGGCGATGCGGGTGACCGGATCTTTGGTACGCGTGTTGGTTGACGGTGCGAGAGCGAAGTTCCACGTAGAGCCGAGCTTGCTCGGCTGCTCCTACCGCGACGCTCCATCCGCCAAGAGCAGCGGAGCAAGCTCCGCTCTACGAAGAGCGTCTGGACCGATGTAGAGCCGAGCTTGCTCGGCTACTCTTTGCCTGACATGCATCGCGAAGAGCAGCGGAGCGAGCTCCGCGCTACAGGTCTTCGGTGCGTTGCACCCATCGGCACCACCAATGCGGATAATCCTCGATGCGAGAGACCAGACCGCTGCGAATTGGATTGGCCACCAGATAACGCGCCTGTTCAAGCAGATCCTCGTCCTCGCGAATCCGGTGGTCATAGAACCCTGGTTGCCATACGCTACCGGTTTGCGATGTTTCCATGTTCACGGCGCGCGCCAGGCGTGATTTGAATGCTTGCAAGCAACGGCTCAACGAACCCTGCTTCAGCTCCAATAGCCAATGCACATGATCCGGCATGATCACCCATGCCAATGAGGTGACCCTTTCCTCTTCCTGACACCGGGCTATTTCCGCGGCGGCGGCACCGGCTAGTTGGGATTGCTCGAACAGTGGGTCGCGATTCGAAGTAACGGCGGTGACGACGTAGTACGCCCCAAGTTGGGAATTGCGACCGGTAATTAGACGTGGGCTGGCCATGGAAAAAGCATCGCTTTTTCTATTCACCCCGTCCCTCAGGGCTCTCCCGAATTTTCCGTAGGAATCGGCCGCATGGAGACGTGCGAAGTGTCCGCACGAGCCCAGCGGAGCAAGCTCCGCTCTACGAGAAGCGGTGCCTGGCGTGTGGTGTAGAGCCGAGCTTGCTCGGCTGATAGTTTCCGGAGCCGCTGCACCAACAGCAGCGGAGCAAGCTCCGCTCTACGAGAGGCGTCTTTACGGCGATTCGCTGCCGCCTGCCGTTGCGACGGCCTCATTGCCACTGATTTGGTGCTATCACAGGGCGCAGCTCCGCTCTACGAGAGGCGGCGGATCGTATCGACCTATGCGGCCAACGACCTGGCAGTCAGCTCGGCAACCTCGTGCGCGGTACCGAATTTCCCTTTCTCGTCGCGCACGACTTGCGCCAGTGCGCATTCAGGGTCGTGGGTAAAGAACAAGTGCACATTGCGCGCCAGCTTGTCTTCCAGGAATGCGCGCTTTTCATCGATCAGCAGTTCGGCATTGCGGTCGTATCCCATGGTGATGGGCACATGCACCCACGGGCGGCCGGGAATCAGGTCCGCGCAGAACACAACGCCGCCATGTGCTTCGCCACTCACATGTTCCGGTCCGACGATTTCCGCCAACATCAAACCCGGCGTATGGCCATTGCTGATGCAAAAGCGCACGGTTTCGCCCAACGCTTTCGAATACTCGCCTTCCACCAACTCCAGTCGGCCACTGGCTTGCAACAAGTCCTGCAATTCCGGAATGAAACTGGCACGATCGCGCGGGTGCGGCTGCAAGGCGCGCCGCCAGTGTTCGGCACCCACCACATAGGTGGCGTTAGGAAATAGCAGTTCCGGCGGCTTGCCTTCAGACCAAGGCGCCAGCAGTCCGCCAGCATGATCAAAATGCAGATGGCTCAGCACCACCACATCGATATCGGTGTGATCGAAGCCGGCTGTCTTCAGCGATTCCAGCAGGACGTGTTCCGATTCCTGGACGCCGTAGCGTTCGCGCAGCTTAGGTTCGAAGAAGGCACCGATGCCAGTTTCGAACAACACTGTTTTGCCGTTCAAAGGACTGGCCAGCAATGCGCGGCACGCCAGCGGCACACGATTTTGTTCGTCAGGCGCCAGCCATTTGGCCCACATCGCACGGGGCGCGTTGCCGAACATCGCGCCGCCGTCGAGCTTTTGGGAGTTACCGCGTATCGACCAGAGTTTCATGCGCCGATTCTAACGCCGTGGCGGTCCGCGGACATGAAAACTGCGACCGCGCTGTGTAGGAGCGGCGTCCCGCCGCGAGCTCTTCCGCCAGATTGCGATAGAGCAAAGAGCTCGCGGCGGGACGCCGCTCCTACATGGGGCGTCTATTCAGCCCTTGGACTCAAGGTGAAGCGGCGGACGCCCGCTCCACCACCTTGGCCTCACCCACCGGATTGCGCGGATCGGCACCGCCGCTAAGCGCACCACTGCGCTTGTCCCACAACACTGTCTGCATATTTCCCCAGACGTGGCTGGAAGCGCGGCCAGACACTTTGTCTTCCGGCAGGTTCAGCTGATGGCCCATCGCGCGCAGCGCCGCGGCGACTTCAGGCGTGAACGTACCGGATTCGGCCGAAATCGCATCCGGTGTCCATTGGTGATGGAAGCGCGGCAACGCGGCGACTTCTTGCGGCCCCAGGCCTGCGTCGTAACCCAGTATGCCCAGCAGCACCATGGTGATGATGCGGCTGCCGCCCGGCGTGCCCAGCACGGCCACGCGGTCCGGCGACTCCATGAAACTGGGCGTCATTGAGCTAAGCATCCGCTTCCCCGGTTGCGGCGCATTGGCGTCGTAGCCCATCACGCCGAACGCATTCGGGGTACCGGGCTTGAGCGCGAAGTCATCCATCTCGTTGTTCAGCAGCACGCCGGTCCCGGGCGCAACCAAACCGGAACCGAACAACAGATTGACCGTTTGCGTGGCGGCTACACGATTGCCTTCGGCATCGATGATGGAAAAATGCGTGGTTTCGTCGTCTTCCAAGGGCGTGGGTTCGCCTGACAACAGGTCGCTGGGCGTCGCCTTCTGCGGATGGATCGTCGCGCGCAGGCCAGCGGCGTAATCGCGGCTGGCCAGCGTTTTCACTGGGATTTTTACGAAGTCGGGATCGCCCAGATAGAACGTGCGGTCGCGGAAAGCGCGGCGCATGGCTTCCACGGTCAAATGCGTGCGGTGTGCATCGTCGAGCTTCGCCAGATCCCAGGCATCCAGGATCTGCAGCATTTGCGCCAGCGCCACGCCACCGGAGGACGGCGGTGGCGCGGTGGTGATCTGCCATTCGTTGTAGGCGAAACGCAGCGGCTCGCGCTCGCGTACGCGATAGCCGGCCAGCTCATCGGCGTCCCATCGGCCGCCTTCGGCCTTTACCCCGGCCAGCAGTTTCTTGGCGACTTCGCCGCGGTAGAAACCATCGAAGCCCTTGTCGGCCAGGCGCTCCAGCGTACGTGCGAGATCCGGCTGTTTCAGCAATTCGCCTTCTTTTGGTGGGTCTCCATCGGCCAGAAACACCGCGCGCGTGCCTTTGTAGCGCTCCATCACCTCGCGGCGGGCGCCGTAGCCGCGTGCCAGTCGCCCGTAGACTGGGAAACCTTCGCGCGCGATCCGTATCGCCGGTGCCAGCGAGGTCTTCAGCGGCAACTTGCCGTAGTTCTGCGCCACGTGCACCAGACCCGCTGGCAAACCGGGAATGCCGGCAGCCCAGGGACCGTTCTCGGCGCGGTCGCGATTGAACTCGCCCTTGGCATCCAGATAGCGTTCCGGCGTTGCGGATTTTGGCGCGGTCTCGCGCGCATCCACGAACACGTCCTTGCCGCTCTTGGCGTCGTGCAGCAGGAAAAAGCCGCCGCCGCCAAGACCTGAGCTGATCGGCTCGACCACGGACAATGTGGCCGACACGGCCACCGCGGCATCGAATGCGTTGCCGCCGGCTTGGATGATTTCGAAGCCCGCGTCAGTGGCCAGCTTATGTGCGCTGGCGATGGCGGTACCGGAAGGGTGCTGGGAATGCGGAGCTTGGCCGGTATCGGCGGCCAACACGGCAGGAGCAAAAGCAACCGTCAACAGGACGGCGAAAATTCTGCGTAGTTTCACGGACTCTCCTAGTTTGTGACGAATACAGAGCAGCTTTATTCGGCCTGTAGCCGGCGCAGCTTCGCCAGCAGATCGTCCTGGCTTTCAGGATACGCCGGATCGGGGTCGATGCATTCGACCGGACAGACGACCACGCATTGCGGCTCATCGTGATGGCCGACGCATTCGGTACAACGCGCCGGATCGATCACATAGATCGTCTCGCCCATCGCGATGGCCTGATTGGGGCAGGCCGGCTCGCAGACGTCGCAGTTGACGCAGAGTTCGTTGATTTTGAGGGACATTATTCTTTCGTCATCCCTGCGTGGACGGGAGACCGGTGGCTTTCATGCGGATTGCCAGTAAAGCCACTGGATGACCCGCCATCCGGCGGTTGAGAAGCGCTTCCCGCCTTCGCGGGGATGACGAGCCAGTCAGGGCGTGGTCGGTGCGGCCACGCGCTTGTTGTCGTGATCCTCGCGCAAGCGCGGACCCAATGGCTTGCGTACAGATTACGGGGAAAGCCACTGGATCCCTGCTTT